>CALKUG010000227.1 GCA_937996765.1 uncultured Ignavibacteria bacterium | reverse complement strand
TTGTTTACCGGAATAGTAACACCTGCTTCGTTGTAAAAGACTAATCCTCTGTAATAAGTATTACTGTTTTGATCTTTTAATCCAACGGTGAGTATTTTGTTGTCATTTTTATCAATAGCGAACAACTTAGTACTATAGACACTATCCTTGTCAAAATCGTATTTAATCGAACTGATACCCGCATCAAATGTGAGTAATCCGCCGTGATACAAACCTATCCATGGCTTTGAGTTTGCACTAAATACTATTGAGTTGTAATTCGAGAAAACAAATGACCTTTTAAAGTAGGCTGAATCGAATACCGTTGGAACCGAGTTAGCCATTTTTACAATACCGCGTGTGGTAGTGCTGAGATAACTAAACCACATTTCACCGTTGGGACTCTCATTGACCGCTGTTGCAGAAAACATAGGCAAAGTGTTGAAGGGATGTTCTACCACAAGCAGCGAATCGTTTTTGAATATGAGAATTGGGAGGTAGCTGCCATAACAATATATTTTACCGCTTGTTGTTACTGTAATACCTTCTAAACCTGTATTGCTCACATTTCCGAGTATTGCTCCGTTTTTGCTTGAGTAATAGCTGTTGAATTCTTTCCAAGCTCCATTATCATAAACGAGCAATCCGTTACTTGAATTACCTGCATAAATGCGGTTATTGTGCGAAGCAATTGTTTCAAAACTATCAGTCTTAAAAATAGGGGTTTTAGTTTTGGTGAACTCAGTGAGAGTACTCTCTTTATATTGCATTACCCCTTTTGAGGTAGCCAACCATAAAGAACCATCAGAAGATGAAGTGAGGGAATATACCAGGAATTTGAGATTTGAAAGTGCTTCCGGGTACTTCCATTCACTGCCATTGAATATTCCAACTGTTGATGTACTGCCGCTTGTTTGCAGCGCAACATAGTACATACCTTGTGAATCTACTGTTACGCTTAGTACTGTATCCGAAATCATACCTGAAGTTGACTTTTGAAAAAGCTGAACTGTAGGACTTGATTGTGCAAACACCACAACTGCAAACGTTACCAATAAAAATGGTAGTAATTTTATTGTATTCATCATACATTCCTTTTATTTAATTTAACTTCCTAACCTTACTTATCGCCCCCAAAATCACCTTGATTGACCTCA
>CALKUG010000226.1 GCA_937996765.1 uncultured Ignavibacteria bacterium | reverse complement strand
TCCAAAATTCCAAGATAAATTTTTTTTTTTTTTTGCTTAGGGTGTTTTTGCTCAAGTTGTTTAAATGTTTGTTCAGCCGGTCCGTACTGCTGAACAATAATTTGGCTAATCCCTGTGGAGATTAGCGAATGGATCTCAGGATTGGGGTGCGTTTGAGCAATACTATAAATGCTGCTTATAAAAAGTAGCAGAAAGATTTTTTTTATCATAGTCTTTAAAAAAGTTTTTTTGAGAGTATGCTCAGTAGATGTGTGAAAGGAGCAAGTGGAGGTGAATATACAAATGACATATCTTTAAGAACTGTTACCGGTAATTTTTGCTGTATCAATAAAGTTGCCATATCAGTTAGTCCGGCTACTTCCTTACCGCCGATAAATGAAGCACCAAGCAAACGGTGTGTGTTTTTTTCAACTACCAATCTTCCAAAAGTTGTTTCATGCCTTTTCGCGAAAAAAGGAACAAGCCGCCCAACTTCTGCTGATACAGATTGAGTAATCAATCCTCTGTTTTTTGCTTGAAATTCTGTTACTCCTGTAAAGGCAACAAATGATGAAAACAAACGAAATCCCGAAGAAGTGATTCGTGGCGCAAATACCTCCCTGCCACCAGCTGCATTTTCACCTGCAACCCATCCCATGGCTCTTGCGGTAGTCGCTAAAGGTCTATAAACAGGTTGCCCTGTTACCGCATCGGTTATTTCACAACAATCGCCTGCTGCGTAAATTTTATCCACAGACGTTTCCGTTTTACTGCTCACTTTAACAGCGCCTGTTACTCCTAATTTTATCCCTGCACTTTTTGCAAGTTCTGTATTCGGACTAACTCCTAAAGCACTTATCACAATATCGCATTCGAGTAAACGTCCATCTGCTGAAATTTTTGTTATCGCATTGTTACCAAAAAACTTTAAGGTTTTGACACCAAAAAAAACATCTATTTGAGTTTGCAACTTTAGAATCTCGGCAACTTTTTGGCTAACCTCGATATCTTGATTGTTAAGTGGTAATGCCGCTTGGTCAATTATAGTAACCGAGAAACCTTTTTTCACAAAACCTTCTGCAGCTTCAAGTCCGATATAACCGGCACCAAGAATAATCACATTTTTCCCTGCAATGCTTGCTGTAAAATGCACTAACCTTTCAAGATCCTCAACGGATTTGAGAAAAAAGTGATTAGTATATTTGCCTGCGAGTTGATAGGGGTCGCGTGCAACAGAGCCCGTTGCGAGAACTAAAGAAGAATATCCAACAGCATGCTCTGAAGTTGATTGTGCCGAGCGATAGAGCACCTGCTTGGCTTTGGTATCAATACCCACAACTTGTGTGTTAACTGAAACCTCTACGTTCTTTTCAAGCAAAAATCTCTCTGGAGTAAAATGTAGTAATTCACGAGGCGATTTGATTTCCTCGCTTACAACATAGGGAATGTCACAAGTAGCAGTTGAGAAATAAGGACTTGCCTCGAGTATAAACACGTTTCTCTTTGGTGCTTTGCGTTTAGCCCGCGCTGCTGCTGCGGCACCTGCTGCATTGCCACCGATAATTATAATATCTGTGTTTGCGGGCTTATACATTAATTGCGATCAGATAAAATTCTACTCATCATCCTCATTGTACTGGCCACCTTCTTCTGATTTATTTTTATCCTTAAAAGATAAGGTGAAAGGAACGCCACTAAATCCCCACTTTTCACGAATTTTACCTTCGAGGAAGCGACGGTAGGAATCAGGGATATACTTTGCCTGATTTGCAAAACAAAGGAATATAGGGTATTTCAATCCTACCTGTGTTATATATTTAATTCTAATCTCTTTACCGGTAGGGGTTGAAGGAGGAGTGGTAGAGCGAATAATATCTAACAAATACTCGTTTAATTCGGAGGTAAGTATTTTAGTACGGCGTTGGGCGTGTACTTCTTTTGCTAAATCAATAAGTTTGTAAATTCTCTGCTTTGTTAATGCACTAATAAAAATCACGGGAATGTAATGCAAACTTCCCATTTTTTGTTTCAGTGATTTTTCAAACTGATGTGCAGTGTTGGAATCTTTTTCGATGAGGTCCCACTTGTTAACAGCAAGAATAATACCTTTTCTGCGTTGAACAGCTTCGTCAATAATTTTTTGGTCTTGCTTTTCGAAACCTTGCGTTGCATCAATAATAACCACAGATACGGTTGATTCGGCAATTGCCTTCATGGTTCTTACTGTTGAGAAATACTCAATTTGTTCTTTTACACGAGTTCTTTTTCTTAAACCCGCGGTATCAATAAGGGTAATTTCTTCACCATAGTATTTGAGAACCGAGTCAACGCTATCGCGTGTAGTACCCGGTATATCGGTTACAATTGAGCGGTCATAGCCAAGCAATGCATTGGTAAGCGATGACTTTCC
>CALKUG010000225.1 GCA_937996765.1 uncultured Ignavibacteria bacterium | reverse complement strand
TAACAATTTCTTCGCCATCTTTACTACGCACTTTAACGCCTACTATGGCATTGCCGTCTTTTAAAACTTCAAGAAGTGATGTTTCGGTTAGTACTTGTAAAAATCTCTCTCTTTTGCAGAGTTCTTTGAGGAATTCATTCCCAATTTTTGGTTCAAAGCAGGTAAGACTAATCCAACCGGTAAAGGTTTTATCGGCTCCGCCATAATAATCTTCAATCATTGAGCGAAGTTCACCAAAAATTCCTCCACCAAGAGCGTACTTATTACCATCAAATGCCGAAACACCTGCAGCAGTAATCATACCGCCAACCCAAGGGGTTTCTTCGATAATAATTGTGGAAACGCCCAAACGGGCTGCTTGAATACCGGCTGCCACCCCGGAGCAACCTCCGCCTACAATGAGTACCTGTGTTGAAATTTCTTTCATCTTATAAACACTACCTTGCCTGATTACGGTTAAGCAATTTAATTAGAGAAGAATTTTTGTTTTTATATGAACTGCTTCAGCAAATTCTTTAATTAACGGCCAATGTTCTTTTTTCTCAAAGTAATTACCTGTTACAATAATTTTTGCACCCGAAGCCACCATTTTAGCAGCTACATCGGCATTTCGTATTCCTCCACCGGCAATTACAGGTATATCACAATGCGAGGAAACCGCTTGAACCATTTCGAAAGGAACGGGTTTTTGTGCACCTGAACCTGCTTCAAGATAAATAAACTGCATACCCATAAACTGTGCAGCCAATGCAGTTGCCACAGCTATATCGGGTTTATTTGCGGGTATAGGTAAGCTACCACTCATGTACTCGGCAGTAGTTCTACTCCCCGATTCAATGAGCATATAACCGGTAGAAAGTGTTTCTAATCCGGCTCGCTTTATAACCGGTGCGGCAAGAACATGCTTTCCGATGAGATGCTCAGGGTTTCTTCCGCTAACTAACGAAATATAAAGTAAGGCATCGGCATTGGGTACAATCTGCGAAAGAGCACCCGGGAATATAATAGTAGGGATAGTAGTGTGGGATTTTATTACCCCAATTACCTCTTCAAGTTCTTTTGAAAATAATAATGAGCCACCAACCAAAAATCCATCAACACCGGCTTCCTCAGCGGTTTTGATAAATTCGGCAAAATCCTGTTTGTGAATTTTGTCGGGATCTATCAAAATTAGATACGCTGCACCTTTGGCTTCAATCTGTTTTCTTAAATATTGCGCAACTCTACCCATCGAATCTCTGCTTTTATCATTCTTTTAATTTAAATTACAACATAACAATTTACGACTTAGCTATGGAAATTAAAAGTTATAATTCTAATTCTCTTCCGGAGAGTTGTTCGATGAATTGCAAGTATGCAGCCCCGGGTGAACGCTCCACCTATGGAACTTGCGTACCCGGTACCGCAATTTTCTGCATTTTGCTCCAGATTTACAATTCTCGCGGCAACAAATGCAAAGCGAAACAAGAAGAAAAAGACAAAAATACACCCAACGAAAAATAATTACGCGATGAGCGTAACTTTTTTTACTTCCATTCATCTCTACTATAAAGTAGCGAGAACTGTTTGCTTTATTCTAACGACGAAATAACAAAATACACTGCAATTTACTCACAGTTTAGTAAAGCGGTATATAATTACTCGTTACGAATGACATCCGACCGATTATTCTCGGAAGATTTAGTTCAAACTGTTTTTTTGAAACTGTACTCCCAATGGGATACTATTCAAAACAGGGAGAGTATTAAGTACTGGCTCTTTACGGTTGCGCGAAATGAAGTGTATTTGTTTTTCAGAGAGAAAAAGACACACCTCGATAGTTACAACGTTCTGGATATAGACGAGGTGGAAGTGGAAGATACTGCCACCCCTGAATCTGATTTTGAATATGATGAGTTTAGAGAAAATCTGATGATTCAACTTGAAACTCTTGGTAGAGAGAATAAAGAGATTTTCCTTTTACGTGAGTTTGGTGATTTAAGCTATCGAGAAATTGCACAAACAACCGGACTAACAGAAGAAGTTGTGAAAGCTCGGCTATTTAGAATACGCAATAGAGTTATTAAAGTTTTGAAGAATTTTTATAAAAAGTGAGAATACTATGAACAACGTATCAAGCAAAGAACTTATTGATTTATACGTGGATCGTAAACTTTCCCGTCAAGATGAGCAAAAACTTTTTGAAGCACTCGCGAGTGACGAACAACTAAGAGCATACTTCCGTAATCGTTTCATGTTGCGAACCGCCCTTGTTCAGGAAAGCGAAGAAATTGCAAGCGCAGCTGAAAAGAATTTGTTTGCCGCAATTGCCGCAGAACAGTTTTCAGGGATGAGACGAGCAGAAACACGACTTTCTTTACCACAGCAGCAAAACAATTTCCGCATAGGAAATGCCTTTGCTTATGCCTTAGCACTGATTTTGGTAATCATAACAACCGTTGTGTTTACACAAATGTCCTCTTATAAAAGCGAAGTGCAATCACTTCACCAAAAGGTTTCAGATCAGAGTCGCACTATCGAAATGATGTATAACAGTATGCCCCCGATTACTGTGCGGCCTATAGAAAATAATTAACCCAACAAAAAGGAATAAGACCATGAAAACAAAAAACAGAGTGTTTTTAACACTCACGGTAGCGATTTGCTGTTTCGCTTCTTTGAACAGCTTTGCTCAAAAAGCCTTTTCCGCAGAAGAACAAAGTTCACAGTTGAGTGTGGGATTTGCTTCGGAAATAGAAGAAACGGATTCAATTTACACTGAGCCTGATGTGTACCCTGAAATAATTGGCGGAATGCAAGCATTGATAGATAACATTGTCTATCCTCAAACTGCTAAAGATGCAAACAAACAAGGAATGGTTTTTATTGAAACAGTTGTTTCAAAAACAGGCTCCGTTCAGTCTGCTAAAGTGAAAAAAGGTACCGATCCCGAACTCGATAAAGCAGCGCTCGAAGCAGTAAAAAAACTTACCTTTAAACCGGGTTCACATAAAGGAAAAACAGTGCCCGTTAGTTTAGTTATTCCTATACGTTTTGCATTAGACCCCCAGAGTGTCAAAGATAATTTGCAACAATCACCTTCTGCTTCCGAAAAGAAGGAAACTACAAAATACGTTGCCCCTGAAGGTGATATACTTACCGAAGCGGATGTAATGCCCGAGCCAATTGGCGGTATTATGAGTATTTTTAAGGATTTGGTTTATCCTGAAGAAGCAGTTACAAAAAAAATCGAGGGTAAAGTATTGGTAAGTTTTGTTGTGGATGAACAAGGTAATGTTGTTAACCCAATCGTACTCAGAGGAATTGGATACGGTTGTGATGAGTCAGCAGTTAAAGCTGTGTCATCTGCTAAATTTACTCCTGGAAAACATAAGGGTAAAACGGTCAAAGTGAAACTTGTATTACCTGTAATGTTCAAGTTAAACTAATTTGATAAAAAAAAGAGAGGCAAGAAAATTCTTGCCTCTCTTTTTATTTACTGGAAACAATCCATTAATAATCAAGAGTAAGAATTCTTCCTTTTGTAAAGCTGAAGAATTTTTCCTTATCCGCAATTTTTAATCCTTCCATAAGGTCGGCTTCAGTTTTACCTGCTGCTTTTAGACAAGCTGGGCAAACCATAACATTCACTCCCTTTGCAAGCAAAGCCTTAATTTGAGTTTTTGAACTCGGAAATTCTTCATAGGTTACATCCTCTGCATCTTTAACCGCAATATTAACAGCATTGATATCCAAATACACTAATACATCTTTGTTTTCAGACATCTTCACCGCCATCTGCAAGCCCATCAACAAGCGATGTGCATCATCCGAGCCATGACTTATGTGAACAAAAATTCCGTCTTTTTCAACTGGCTTTGTTTCCATCTGTGGATCTTTGCAACCCGTAAAAACTAACAGTATCAATCCCAACAGGGTTACCACTGTATTTTTCATATATCACTCCATTTTTGATTATTGTTGTTGGCTAATATAATTAATTGCTCAAAATAGTTTAATATACTACCATGTTTTGTTAGCCAACATAAGATTAAACATTTTAACAAAATTAGCTTCCGCTTATCGAGAAATTTTTCCTTACATCAATTTCTGGTTATACATCAACTTTGTTTCTTATATTTTTCGTGTCGTAATTATGAACTATTTTATTGAGAGTATATGCGCTTCGTTTTGCTACTGATGTTAATTGGTATTTCATCCTTAAAGGCACAATGGTTGACTATAGATCAAATACCTTCCACCAATTTTGTTTACTCACTCTACGCTACAGATGAAAAGCTCTATGCAGGAACTGATAGCGTGCTCTATCATATCGCTAAATATAACGGTGATTGGGAGGCAAGCGAACTACCATCCGATTTAGTTTCGTCTATTAATGCAATAGTTGAGTTTAAAGGGAAACTCATTGTTGGCACTATGAACGACAGAATTTTTGTTTCTTACGACTCAGCAAAAACTTGGGCAAATGAAAGCGAAGGGATTACAGGACTTGGGTCAGTGCAGATTAGTGATCTTATAGTTCGCGGTGATTCAATATACGCTTCCACCATGGGTGCAACCGTATTTGTAGCAAACCTAAACAACACACCTTTAACATGGAAAGCGTTTAACTCGGGCTTAACAAATGGAACGATTGAAAATTTAAATATTCATAACGGAACCCTTTATGCCGGCGGGGAGCCCAACGGTTATCTCTTCTATAATCACTACGGGAGTAATATTTGGGAATCGGAAAAGTTTGGGGTGTTCGCAGGAGAAGTACTCATAATGCACGATTTTGAAAAAAATGACTCTATGAGCTTTGCAATTAGTACTTATGGAATACACACTAAAGATGTGAACGGTGTTTGGAAAAGAGAAAACCTCTCCTACGGATTTATTGGATTGGGCAAATTTGTTACTATTAAAAATGAGCTCTATGCTTACCTCACAAAGCCCAATGGTACTAAATGGTTAAAGTGGGATGCTAATGATAAGAAATGGTTAGAACAGTTTACCGAAATCTCAAAACCTCCTACTTATGCCTCTGTTTATTTTAATGACTATCTTCTGGTTGGTACCGGTAGCGGATTATGGTATCTCGAAGATATTTATCTAAAAAATGATGAACCTACAGCTTCACCTGCTGAGTTTTTGTTAGAGCAAAACTACCCCAACCCGTTTAACCCCGGTACAACAGTAACCGTTACTGTAAACAACGAGCAATCCGCAACACTTTCGGTTTATAATATTGTTGGCGAGTTGGTTACGATACTGCACAATGGTACACTCACATCGGGGTCACATAGCTTTGTATTTGATGCTTCTGCATTGCCAAGCGGCATCTATTTTGCAAGGTTGACCGGTGAATTGGGAACGCAAGTAAAAAAGATGATGTATATTAAGTAGATAATTTTTGAAAACATCCACGATAACATCATAGCAACTCTATCTCAGCAAGAAATTAATACTGCACTCCTGAAGCATTTTGGCTTTGATTCGTTCAGAGGTTTGCAACAGCAAGTTATTGAAAATATTCTTTTGAATAATAAACACAGCTTGTTGCTTATGCCTACTGGCGGTGGTAAGTCACTCTGTTATCAGTTGCCCGCTTTGATGTTAAACGGCGGAACTCTGGTTATCAGTCCGCTTATTGCATTGATGCAAGATCAAGTAGATGCATTAAGGAAAAGAGGTATTCCTGCCGCTTTTATTAACTCCACCGTTTCTGCCGAGGATAAACAAAAAAGATTAAACAGCTTTATTGCAGGCAGGATTAAACTACTCTATGTAACCCCTGAGCGATTCCGTAAAACAGATTTTGTGGAAGGGATTAAATCCGCCAATATCTCACTACTCACAGTTGATGAGGCTCATTGTATCTCGGAATGGGGACATGATTTCCGTCCCGACTATTCTCGCATAGCTGAGTTCAGGGAGCTAATTGGCAATCCTCTTACCATTGCCCTTACTGCTACTGCAACCCCTGATGTTCAAATAGATATCGTAGAAAAGTTAGGACTTCAAAAATCAGAAATATCTGTGTTTCATGAAGGGATAACAAGACCAAATCTTCGGCTCGAAGCACTCGATGTTTTCGATGAAAAAGAAACCCTTCGCGAAATTGTTAAGGTTCTCGAGAATTACAAAGGTTCGGGAATAATCTACTTTGCCCTCATTAAAAAACTTGAAGAGTTTTCTGAAAAACTCAATACACTTGGTTTTTACCATGGTGTTTATCACGGTAAGCTTTCTGCAGGCCAGCGGAAGCGAATGCAGCGCGAGTTTATTAACGGTGAAACTCAACTGATACTTGCAACTAATGCTTTTGGAATGGGAATAGATAAAGCAGATATAAGATTTGTTATACATGCTGAGCTCCCCGCTTCGGTTGAACAGTATTACCAAGAAATTGGCAGAGCGGGCAGAGATGGGAAAGATTCATTGTGTATGTTGCTCTACAACCGCGAAGACCTCTACACACAAATGGAGTTTATTAAATGGGCAAACCCCGATGTGCATTATTACTCACGTTTGTATAACATATTACAAACCGATTTACGTGCAGTGAATGCAATGGGAATTGACTACCTGCGTGAACAAATGTCACATAAAAACAAACACGATTTTAGAGTAGAAACTGTTCTTAATATGCTCGATCGTTACGGAGTAACCGAAGGTGACATTGACCTTAAAAACCTCGAATTAGTTGCACCTTTACCGGAAATTCTGCAAGACTCCGGGCATCTCAAAGAAAAATTCACCAACGACAATAAAAAACTTTTGGGTGTGGTTGAATACTTCCAAGATGAACACTGCCGTCGCATTAACATCCATCGTTATTTTGGATTTAACGATTCAATGCCCTGCGGTAATTGCGATATCTGCCTCTCCAAATAATTATCCTGCTTCTTTTCCTTCTTTAAAATATTCCGCTTTTTAATGCTTTTCCTAAAAAATTAAC
>CALKUG010000224.1 GCA_937996765.1 uncultured Ignavibacteria bacterium | reverse complement strand
CAACTTATTCATGAAATCAACGCACTTATCGAACAGGAGTGACATGGCTAAACAGCAAAATACCACAAAACCCTCGGTACCTGAGAAAAAAGATACTAAATCAACAAAGGCCGGTAAATACTTTGGACTTGCAGATGAACAGTTGATTTCTGCGTATAAATTTATGACTCTTGCTCGTTCTATTGACCATAAAGCAATGAATTTGCTAAAACAAGGCAAAACATTCTTTTATATTGCCGGAGGTGGTCACGAGGCGATTCAGGTTGCTGTTGCACTTCAACTCAATGCAAAAACGGATTGGATATTCCCATATTATCGTGATTTGGCAATATCACTTGCCTCGGGTATTTCTACCACCGATATTTTCTATCAACTATTCTCAAGAGTTAACGACCCATCATCAGGTGGCAGACAGCTGCCCAACCATTGGGGTTATACAAAAGAATTAAATATCCCTTCGCAATCAAGTCCCACAGGTACTCAGTTTCTACAAGCGGTAGGTACTGCACTTGCCTCTAAGAAAACGGGTAAAAAGAGCATCACTTATGTTAGTTCAGGCGAAGGCACTACATCTCAAGGTGAGTTTCACGAAGCAGTGAACTGGGCATCGAGAGAAAAATTGCCCGTATTATTTGTAATTCAAAATAACAAATATGCTATTTCAGTTCCCGTTAATAATCAAAGTGGCGGAAAGGATAGTTCAATTGCCGAAATGATGTCAGGCTTTGAAAATCTTAAACGCTTCCGCATAGATGGTACCCATTTCCTTGAATCGTATGCAGCGGTAAAAGAAGCTGTTGATTATATCAATGCTGGTAACGGTCCCGCATTAATAGAGGCGGAAGTTGTTCGTTTAGCAGCACATTCATCATCCGATGATCAAAAAAAGTATCGCGATATGAATGAATTGGAAGAAGATAAAAAACGAGACCCAATATTAAGATTTGAAAATCAATTGCTATCAGATGGAATTATAACCGAAGCAGATATCACTACAATTACCGCTGATATTTTAAATGAGATAGACGTTGCCGTCGAAAAGGCAATTGCAGCAAGTGAACCGGTAGTATCAACATCAACAGATTATGTTTTTGATGAAAGCGGCTTTGCGGATTCATTAGATTACGAATCGTCAGTCCCCTCCGGTGCCCCTATAGTTATGGTTGATGCAATTAACCATGCTTTACATGAAGAGATGAAAGAGAACGACACTATTTACATATTTGGTGAAGATATAGCCGATGGTAAAGGTGGTGTTTTTACTGCTACAAAAGGACTTTCGACCAAATATGGCTCCGAAAGGGTGTTTAACTCACCTTTAGCGGAAGCAAGTATTGTTGGTGTTGCAACAGGCATGTCGTTAGCAGGATTAAAACCTGTGGTTGAAATACAGTTTGGTGATTACATTTGGCCTGCATTTATGCAGTATAAATGCGAAGTAGCAACATTTAGATACCGCTCAAACAACAATTGGGAAGTACCATTTGTTACACGTGTTGCTGTTGGTGGGTATATTCATGGTGGTTTATATCATTCACAAAACATTGAATCAATTTTTGCTCACGTTCCCGGAATTATGATAGCTTTCCCTTCAAACGCAGCAGATGCTAAGGGACTCCTTAAAACAGCAATGAGAATAAAGGACCCTGTAATATTTTGTGAGCACAAGGGACTCTATCGCCAATCCTATGCAATTACGCCCGAACCGGATGCTAATTATTTGGTTCCATTCGGTAAAGCCAAGGTGGTGCGCGAAGGTGCCGATATTACTGTTGTAACCTACGGACTTTGTGTTTGGGATGCTGTGTTAGTTGCTAAAAAGCTTGAAGAGAAGGGAATTAGCGTTGAAGTAGTTGACTTACGAACAATAATCCCCCTCGATGAAGAAACTATTTATACTTCTGTAAGAAAGACCAACAAAGTTCTTGTATTACACGAAGATACTTTAACTGCCGGGTTTGGTGCCGAAATTGCTGCACGTATCGGCGAAAATTGTTTCAGATTTTTAGATGCACCCGTAAAGAGGTTAGCCGCTAAGGATAGTCATATTCCTTACAATCCTGCACTCGAGGCAGATGTTCTTCCTTCGCGTGATGCGGTATTAAAAGCAATTGTTGAACTCTATCAATATTAAAAATTAAAAGTGAGAATTGTATGAAAATTGAAGTTGTGATGCCAAAAATGGGGGAAAGTGTTACTGAAGGCACAATACTTAAGTGGCACAAAAAAACAGGTGACCCTGTAAAAAAAGATGAAATATTATTTGAAATCAGTACCGATAAAGTTGATACGGAAATACCCGCTACAAACGAAGGTTTTATGGGCGACATTCTGTTTTTAGAAAATGATACAGTTGAAGTTGGAACCGTTGTTGCCTATTTAGTAGATAGTGCTCAAAAACCAAATGAAACTCCGGTTGCTCCAACAGAGACAAAAACTGAGGTAGCAGTTCCTTCCGAACCTGTTTCACAAGTTACTGCTCAAAAGCAAGATAAAGTTGAGTTTTCACATGCTATCGAGATTCCTATGCCAAAAATGGGTGAATCTGTAATGGAAGGAACTATCATTAAATGGCACAAAAAAGTTGGTGATAGTGTAAAAAAAGAAGAAACACTTTTTGAGATAAGTACCGATAAAGTTGATACCGAAGTACCTTCTCCCGAAGAAGGAACTGTGCTTGAAATTCTTGTGCAAGAACAACAGACGGTTGAAGTAGGAACCATTGTTGCTCGAATTGGCTCGCAAGCAGGGTCTGCTGCGTCCAAAACCGCGCATGATACTGTTGCAGAAAATGCTTCTAAGCCAATCAATGATGTTGCTATTTCCGAAGTTGAGTTTGAAACATCTTCAAAGCTTGAAAACACATCTGATAAATTCTTTTCGCCATTAGTTATGAATATAGCCGCAGCAGAAGGAATAACTATTGCCGAGCTTGATTCACTTAAAGGAACAGGTGTTGGGGGAAGAGTTACGAAAAAAGATGTTCTTGAATATTTAGAGAATAGAAAAACTCAAATAGCTGAGAAGAAAACCATTCCTTCACAAGCAACAGTAGTTACTCCACCGGCTTTGGTAAGAGTTCAGTCCTCAATGCCTCAGCCGCCTACACAAGTGTATACTCAGGGCAGTGTTGATATTCAACCAATGGATAATATCCGTATTAAAATTATGGACCACATGGTCCGCTCACGTGAGACATCCGTGCACGTAACCGGAATAATTGAAGTTGATATGACTGCTATTGATAGATTCATTAAAAAGAATAAAGACCAGTATAAACAATCAGAAGGCGTATCATTAACCTTTATGCCGTTTATAGCTCAGGCAGTGGTTAAAGGATTAAAGGAATTCCCACTTATGAATGCATCAATTGATGGCACTTCGATTGTTAAAAAGAAATTTATTAACCTTGGAGTTGCAGTTGCATTAGAACCCAATGGATTAATTGTACCAAATATTAAAAATGCACAGGACAAAAGTGTGGTAGGTTTAGCTCGTTCTATTAAAGATTTAGCAGAACGCTCACGAACAAAAAAACTCACCCCCGATGATATTTCCAGCGGTACATTTACTTTAACCAATTACGGTGTTTTTGGTACAATAATAGGTACGCCTATAATTAACCAACCCGAAGTTGCAATTTTAGGTATTGGTGCTGTACAGAAAAAACCTGTGGTGGTAGAAGTAGATGGCTATGATACCATTGCAATCAAGTCAATGATGTATTTAACACTTTCACACGACCATCGTTTGGTTGACGGAATGTTAGGCGGTAAATTCTTAAAGTATGTTAAGGATACATTAGAAAACTTTAACGAAAACAATATGTAAACGAAATTGAAATTATGTCAAAAATAAATCAACATCAAAAAGCTTATAAAGAACAAAAAGAAAAAGAACGTGGCGAATTAGGCAAAAGGCCTGAATGGCTTAAAGTACGTCTTGGACAAGGTAAAAACTTCTCTGATGTAAGACGACTTATGCGCGATAAAAAACTTAACACTGTTTGCGAAGAAGCACGCTGTCCTAATATTGGTGAGTGTTGGGATAGAAGAACCTCAACCTTTATGATATTAGGCGATACTTGCACAAGAAGTTGCGGTTTTTGCAATATAAAAGTTGGTATGCCCAATGAACTCGATTTAGATGAACCAAGAAGGGTTGCGGAATCCGTTGAAATTCTTCAACTGCGACATGTAGTTATAACATCTGTTAACCGTGATGAGTTGAAAGACGGTGGCGCTTCTATTTTTGCTGAAACCATTCGACAGATAAGGCAATCAACCCCGGGATGCACCATTGAAACACTCATCCCCGATTTCAAAGGGGAGGAGTATGCCTTTAATATATTAATGCAAAATCCGCCCGACATACTTAACCACAATATTGAAACTATCGAACGTCTGTATCATGCAGTTAGACCTCAAGCTAAGTTTGAGCGCAGTTTAGATGTTATTTCGTGGTTCAAAAAAGCCGGTTTAAAAACTAAAAGCGGTTTAATGGTGGGTATAGGTGAAGAACCCAATGAGGTTATCGAGACTTTAAGAAGTTTAAAAAACGCAGGGTGCGACATTGCTACCATTGGGCAATATTTACAGCCAACACCCAATCATTTGCCCGTAGATAGGTTTGTTACTCCGGAAGAGTTTGCTTGGTATAAAGAAGAAGGATTAGCAATGGGCTTTGCTGTTGTTGAATCGGGGCCTTTAGTGCGCAGTTCCTATCATGCTGATCAGCAGGCGAGAAAAGTAATTGTAGAAGCTTAGTATTTATGGATGAGTAGTTGAAGTATTCATCAGAGTTTTGTTAACAATTATTTTACCAATTTCTTTTTGTAATTCGGTTAAATTCCTCTAAGTTTGAAGTCCTATAATGAGTTTTATATAATGATTACAATAAAAAGTTTCAGTTTTTCTTTAGTTTCAGTTTTATTAGCATCTCAAATCATACTTTCTCAGCCTTTACAGCTCGATAAGACACTGGTTGACGATAATACAAAATTTACCAATGTTGGCAACATTGGAATAACCCTTACAAATTTTGGTACATATGGTCATGGATTTCAAAAGTGGCCGTCCCAACCCGGTGCTGAGTATCCCCTTGGTAGTGGTATTGAGCATATCTACGAAGGTGGTTTGTGGATAGGTGCTCGAAAATCTGATAACCTTTCAGGTTCAAACAGAGTAGGTCCTTATGTGACTACCGGTGTTGTAGATGCGCGATTGATTTCCACCTATGGAGGTGGCTACGAATTTACCAATGCTTCTGAAAGCAGGGTAGTAGAGCGTAGTTCATTGCTAAGCAGTAAATTCTATGACCCGGCAGCAATTTCACATCAAGATTTGTTAGCCGAGTTTACCGATACCAATACAGTTGATTCTCGGGGAGAGTTGATTGAAGAACATACACCGCTTGGTGTAACTGTTCGCATGGAAGCTTATGCATGGAACTTCTCGTTTGCAAATTACTTTGTGATACTTAACTATACTATCAAAAATGTTTCGAAAAAATACCTTGATAGTATGTTTGTTGCACAATGGGTAGATGGCGTAGTACGCAATACCAATATTGTATCTCCTCGTTCATCAGGGTTTTATACTCGTGGTTCGAACGGATGGGTTGACTCACTCAAAATTGGTTATGAATTTGATTACGATGGTGAATCAGGACTTTCGAATAGCTATCTCGGTGTAATGGTATTGGGAAGTGATAAACCTTTTAACTCCGCTAATTATGTTAGCTGGCAGTTCGGTGATAATCAATCGCCACTATATTTCGCACCGGCAACAGATCCGGCACGTTATGCTAAAATGCAAGGTTACTTTGCCGGAAGCACGCCCGGTGATCCAAGATATGGTGCGGGTGTTAATCCGGGAGATTTATTAACTCCCTCTAACCGCTCGATGCTGGTGTCGTTTGGTCCTTTTCCCACAATAGCCCCCGGTGATAGTGTTAATGCAGTTTTTGCGATTGTTATGGCAAAGAAATTTGGTAATAACCCTGCCTCATTAAACACAGAAGAACAGCGTAAAAATTTGTATTCAAATGCAGATTGGGCATTACGTGCTTATTACGGTGAAGATAGAAACAGAAACGGTGTTTTGGATGGTACCGAGGACACTGATGGTGATGGAAAGATAACCCGTTATGTATTACCCTCACCGCCACGTAATCCATCGGTTAGAGTAGAAGTTGGATCTCAAAAAGTTGATATTTATTGGAATACATTGAGCGAAACTTCTGTTGACCCAATCTCAGGACTTAAAGATTTTGAAGGATACAGATTATACAGAACAAATCCTGGTGACGACTTAGACCTGGGAAGCTCACTAAGTGAAAACTTTGTAAAGTTAGCTGAATTTGATAGTCTTGGAAATCAGTACGGATTTAATACCGGTTTTGATTACGTTAAACTTCCTGCACCTGTAACTTTCACAGGCGATACCACAAACTACCATTATAAGTTTTCGATAGATAATCTTCTTAACGGATGGCAGTATTCTTTTAACGTAACTGCTTTCGACAAAGGTGACCCGGTAAACCAAATTGCGAGTTTGGAATCAAGTCCACTTGCAGGGTACAAACAAGTATTACCAGGAACCGCAGCAACCTCTGATGCTTCTGTTGAAGTAGGAGTTTATCCCAACCCCTATTATGCTAATGCATATTGGGATGGTTCTTTAGAAAGACAACGCAAAATTTATTTTTATAATCTCCCGAAAGAAGCTGAGATAGTTATATATACTTTATCAGGAGACGTAGTTAAAAAAATTGAACATTCGGGAAGCAACTCAGGAACTTCGATTAGATGGTTCCAGACATATTCATCACAAAGCGCACCTCAGTTTGCGGGTGGTGAACATGCTTGGGATTTGATTTCGGATAATGACCAAGCCATTGCAACAGGATTATATCTGTTCACGGTGGAAGACAAATCCAATGGGGAAATAAAAAAAGGAAAATTTTTAGTTATTAAATAGGAAAAAACGATGAAAAGTTTTGTTCTTTCTCTCTTTATTGCACTGGGTTTTGTTGAAGTTGTAAATGCACAAAATTTTGTTGCAAACCCTGATACTACTTACCCATTGGTAACAATTCAGGAAATACAGGCAATCAACTTGGATTCTCTAAAAGCAATTAATGGTGATGATGCCAAATCGCCTTATGAAGGAAAAATTGTTAGATTCCAGGGCGTTGTAATGGTTGCACCTGTTGCGAGCAATCGTAAACCGATTATGTGGGCAGGTGGTCGTTGGCAGACCTACGTTCAGAGTGTAGATGGACAACCATTCGGTGGCTTAATTGCTATTCAAAATGATACTACAGCAGCAAACCAAGCAACAAATGTTGCCTCACTTGATTCAGGTGACGTTGTTGAGTTTACAGGAACTGTTTCTGAGTTTAATACTACAACGCAAGCCGCAATATTACTTACACCAATTACTCCAATCAGTATAGTTGGTGCAATGGATAGACCAAAACCAATTGTGCTGAAATTATCTGATTTTATTAACAACGGTGCTAAAGTCATAGATGCTGAAAAATATGAAGGCATGTATGTTGAGATTCGTAATGTTGTTACACTTAATAGAAATGCCTCATCAGGTGTTTTTAATTTCCAAGATGAAAATGGAAATGTTATGGGAATGACCGATCAATCAGGTTATTTCACAAAGAGAGCGCATAGATTAAACGGTCTTACCGATTATGATGCACCTAATGATGGAACAACACTAGAATATATTCGTGGATTTGTTCAATCAAGATTACCGGGTGGTAATAATTTAGGTTTTTATATATTACCTGCATACCCTGGTGATATAAAAGTTGGAACAACCCCAACAACAATTTCGTCGGTTACTCGTGACAAAGGATTAGTTAAACCAACAGATGGAGTAAAGATTTCAACTGTCGCGTTTGACACAGACGGTCAGGTCAAAAAGATTGAGGTTATCTACCGTGTGAATAATGCAGCTCCAATAACCGCACCCATGACAGTTGATCCAAACGATCCTGATTTATACACTTTCACAGTTCCAGCAGTTAATATTGATAGTGCTATCGTTGATTATTACATCCGTGCAGTTGATAACAACGATTTAGTTTCATCTAATCCAACTGATACAGTTCGCTCAAGAATATTTTACCAAGTTCTCAATCGCCCCCTTACCATTGCAGATGTTCAATATACACCTGTAGCAGTTCCAAGAGGTGGTTATTTTGGTTTTGAAGTAGAGGTTGAAGGTTTTGTAACAGCTGATTCTTCGGATATTAACTCACCAACACGTATGTATATACAAGATGGTGAAGGCCCATGGACAGGTTTATGGATTAACGGTCCCGGTGCATTAACACTAAAACGTGGTGACTATGTTAAAGTGAAAGGTAAAGTTAACGAAGATTTTAACGTAACCAGACTTGATAGTGTTTTCTCTGTAACTAAATTAGTAACAGTAAAACCTTTCCCAAAACCTTCGAAGATAAAAACAGGATTCTTCTCAGTACAACCTTCAGATATTAATGAATGGGAGAAGTGGGAAAGTGTTCTCGTTACTTATGATTCTGTTACCGTTACAGAAAAATCTGCAGATGGTGCTTCAAACTTTGGTGAAATTAATGTAAGCGACGGTTCAGGTAAAACGAGAATCGAATTACAAGAAGGTAACCATGTATATCATAATGCATGGGGTCTTGGTTTAACCGGCACCGAAATTAATGTTGGCGACAAATTCGCAAAAGTTACGGGTATTTTATACTTCTCGTTTAGTAATTATAAGCTTCTTCCAAGAAAAGATGACGATTTCGTAGGATATGTTCCTAACTCTTTAGATAGAGTAAATGCTAATCCTACTGAATTTGTTCTTGAACAGAACTATCCTAATCCTTTCAACCCAAGCACAACTATTCAATTTTCATTGGCTCAAGCAGGCAATGTTTCGTTGAAAGTTTATGATGTTCTTGGCCAGCAGGTAGCTGAATTAGTGAACGG
The DNA here is from genome assembly GCA_937996765.1 of uncultured Ignavibacteria bacterium. Lineage (GTDB taxonomy): Bacteria > Bacteroidota > Ignavibacteria > Ignavibacteriales > Ignavibacteriaceae > CALKUG01. Next base: position 2,534 of record CALKUG010000224.1, on the reverse strand, counting down.
AGAACTTTCATCAGGTTCTTATAAAGTTACTTTTGATGCAAGTTTGTTACCTTCGGGTATGTACATCTATAAAATAGATGCTCCAAATTTCACAAACACCAAAAAAATGTTACTCGTAAAATAATGTTTTAGGGTGCGGAGTTTTGACTCCGCATCCCCTTTTTTTAACCAGAGATACTATGAAAAGAAGTACTACATCTTTACTTTTGCTGACAATGTTGTTCGGATTAACATTACTGTATTCCGGTTGTGAAGAACAAATAACAGGAAACAAAGTTCAAAACCTTGCTCCCGATACCCGCGTTGCAATATTTGCCGTGGGTGATATTTCGAAACAACCCTCCAAATTGCAGGTTAATTGGTGGGGAGATGATAAAGACGGATTAATTGTCGGTTATTTCTTTTCGTGGAATAATAAAGATTGGGGTTTTACCTCAAAAAATGATTCATTGTTTTCCTTACAAATTGGAAGCAGCGACACTACATTTAGCTTTCAAGTAGCCGCAGCAGATAATGGTGGCAATAATGTATATGATGCCACTTTAAATTGGAATGGCGTAAACTTAGGCGGTGAACCATACACCGATGTTAATGGTAATGGTAAATATGATTTAGGAGAACCTTTTACAGATATCGGTATAATTGACCCTTCACCGGCTACTCAGAAATTCCCGATAAAAAATAGTGCTCCAACTCTGCAAGCTGATACTTTGGCAGTAATACCTGCGGTAACTTTACCGGTGATTACCTTAAGTTGGAATGCTTCAGATATTGATGGTGATGCTACAATTTCGTACATCAATATTGTTGTGAACGATACCAACAATGTAGCAAACACAGTGCAGCTTTCCGGTGATACACGTTTAATCGCGTTGCGAGTAAACAGAGACCAATTGAGTTCAGCAAATCCTTTGACTGAAATACTTATCAACGGTCAAGAGAATTTAGTATTTTCTAAAAAATTACCGGGTATTAAGCTTAATGACACTAATAGAGTTTATGTACAAGCAGTAGATATCTCTGGCGCCAAAACTCCTTACGCTTCATTCCCACGAGAAGGCAAGACTTGGTTTGTACAAAAACCCAAAGGAGATTTATTGATAGTTGATGATTATACTCTAACTGATAATAGTGCTTCATTTACATCTGCACGCTTTGATGCAGTTGATGGCGGTAAGTTAGCAGGGAAGTATGACATTTTTGATATTGATGCAAATCAGTCTCTCTATTTCAGTTTCAATTTTAATTTAACAATGAAACTGTATAAATATGTTTATTGGTACTCAGATGCCGACCCTTCGCTTGCAGTTGCTGCAGATGTTACCTCTAAATATCTTACTTCAGGTGGTAAAATATGCTTTAGTTTATTGCCACAAGCAACTTTCGAAATAACAACTTTACAAGATATTATCCCTATAGATTCTGTTTCAGCTACAATTCGTTTTTTAAGTATCAATGTTGACATCAAAGCAGAAAGTTCTTCGCCAGATGCAGTAAAGTATCCTACATTAAAAACGACCAATAGTATTTTTACCGTTCGTGGTTATTATCCTTCGGCTGGTGCAATTCCGGTTTACGTACCTGCAACAGGCAGCCCAAAGGGCAATCTTGGATTAATGAATTCCAAAAAGACATTATTTTATTTGGGAGTTCCACTAAACCAACTCGGAGATAATACTGCCGTAACTAACTTCCTAAAAACTGTTTTAGTTGATGAATTTGGTATGTCATTATGATAAAAAAATCATTCTTTTTCTTTCTTTTATTATTTTCTTTCGCTTTGTTAGCCCAAAGTGGTTCCATTCGCGGAACGATTACTGACGAGAAAACAAAAGAACCAATGTTTGGCGTGAATGTTATAGTAAAAGGGACATACTATGGTGCTTCCTCGGATGCAGAAGGTAAATACACAATTTCCAATGTTACACCCGGTTCCTATACCGTTGAAGTATCATTAATCGGTTACACAACTTTGCAGTTCACCGGAATTAAGGTGCAGTCAGGTAAAGTTACTGAGCTTCCTATAAAGATGAATGAAACAGTTCTTACTATCAATCAAGACGTTGTGATTGTTGGTGAAAAACCACTGGTAGATGTTGAGGAAACTCAAAGTAAAAAAACTCTGAGTCGTGAAGATATCGAAATGGCACAGGTCGAGAACGTAAGTGATTTGGTAACACAAAGCACAGGTGTTGTAAAATCTGATAACGCTATCCATATCAGAGGCGGTAGAGCTTATGAAAACGCATACTTGTTAGACGGTGTTTCGGTTCAAGATCCATTGGCAGGAACAGGATTTGGTTTACAGCTAAGTGCAAACGCAATAGAGGAAATTGAAATTATTACCGGTGGTTACAATGCTGAATTTGGTCAAGCAACATCAGGCGTTGTTAATGTTAGAACTCGCGATGGAGATATCGAGCGTTATCGAGGTTACATATCTTATAAAACAGATAAGGTAGCCGATCTCTCTTCTCCCCATGTGTTTAATATTGATGTGTTGGAGATGAATCTCAGCGGACCAGAACCGCTTA
>CALKUG010000223.1 GCA_937996765.1 uncultured Ignavibacteria bacterium | reverse complement strand
GTAAAAAGTCGTTTTTGTGTGAATAATGGTATAGCAACTGAAGGTGTGAATAAGATATCAATTGAGAGTTTACTAAGTTTTTTTGGTAATAAAACTTGCTCTACAAATATTCTTTTTATAAATCCACCGGAAGAAAACAACTGTACATAGTTAAAATTGTTAGGCAGTAAACCAATGTGTTTAATTCCTTCTTCCTGTACAAAAAGAAAATATTCGTTTTTGGTATCAAGACGGAGAAGTTCTTGTACAATATTTTTTGCATAAACACCGGCGCCACCGATTTTTTTACCGAAAGGTAAAAGGTTAATTCCAATTCGCATATCTCTAAACTTTGCCGCGCAAAATGAATTTTGAAAAACCTTTAAACTTTTGAATAGCCTTAGGTTTGCTTTTTATAAGTCCTGGTAATATTGTAATGGTTTGTGTTAAAATGCTAAAGAATAATAAAAGCTTAAGAACAAATACTTTAACACCAGCAAAATGTTTCCCCAAAAATAGATATTTGCTGAGAGTGAAGTGATATGTAAAGAATTCATAGTCTCTTGAAACTACTTTGCTTCCCTCATGATTTAGTACAAGATTGGGAAAATACTGCACTTCCTTTTCTGAGAGTTTAATTTTCTTACACAAATCCATTTCTTCAAAAAAAATAAAAAATCTTTTATCAAATCCGCCAATTGCCTTAAAATCGGTATTTCGGATAAATAGAAATGCCCCTAATACCCAATCCACAATTAGATAATCGCGACTTTTAAGAGCTTTGTGTTTTTGTTTTACCAAAAATGCTTCAAGATAGCGTCCGAGATAAAATAATTGAAAGAGTTCAAAAAGAATGGATGGAAAAAAACCAGCGGAAAAATCAAATCTGTTGGTGACTTTACCGGAGGCAACTCCGGCAATACCCAACTTTGGGTTTTCCCTAAATCGCTCTTTCAAATATGGGATAAAATCTGAGTTGATAAGAGAGTCCGGGTTTATGAAAATAAGATATTCTCCAAGTGCTTTTTCTGCGCCGATATTGCATGCAGCGCCAAAGCCCAAGTTTGATGTATTACGAAAAAGTTGGAGTTTGCTTGTAAATATTGATGCTGATACAAAGACTTCAAGTTCCGCAACATCTCTTGAAGCATTGTCAATAATAATTACTTCTGCATTATTAGAAGAGGGAAGCAGAAATATGCTGTTAACTAACTCAACAACACTTTCGGCTAAGTTGTAATTAACTATGATATAGGAATAAAGTAATTGTGGATTCAATTGAAATTTAATTTAATAATTTACGCTCAATATATGTTATATGGTTGATAGTTTAAAGTTTTTCACCCCGAAATCACCTAAAATAATTGTGCAATTTAGATTATATTAGGGGTGTTTTCTGTGATTTTATTACTTTCGGAATATAATGTACACTCAAGAGCCAAAAATTGATTTCTGGGATTACTTCCTCATACTTAAAAAGCACTTTAAATTATATCTTATCCTTGCTATTGTTTTAACTTCTGCCACCTATGGGCTTATTTACTTTTTTATAAGTGAAGAATTTGAAGCTACTGCTGTAATTCTTCCAACTGACCAAAGTAGTGAGTTAGGGTTGGGATCTATGCTTAAAGGACTTTCTAACCTACCTATTGGATTACCCAAGACTCAAAAAGAAGATGACATGGCTTTATATAACGTAATCATATATAGTAGAACTATGTTAAATGAGATGATTACTAAATTCGATCTTCTAAAAGAGTATAATACGGATAGCTACGACAAAGCTCGAAAAAGATTGATTGAAAATATCAAAACAGAAGTGGTTGAAGATAATGCATATCAGATAACAGTGAGATCCAAAGGGCAGAAAAAATGTGCTGAAATGGCAAACTGGATTGTGGATCGGCTTAATCAGAAATCAATTGCATTGAAGGCAGAGAAAAGTAGAGCGAATAGAATGTTCCTTGAAACTCGATACACCGATGTAATGACACGTATTATTGATTCAGAAAAAAAGATGAAGGAGTTTCAACAAAAAACAGGTATCGTTCTCCCAGAGGAACAATTAAAGGTTTCGATTGAAGCCTTAACCAAGTTGGATGTGGAAACTGAAATTAAGAAATTAGAGTACTCTATTGCTAAACAAGTTCTTGGTGATAATAATCCTAATCTTGAGAAATTTCGAATAACCAAGGAACAATTTCAAAGCTCACTAAATAACACAAAACAATTCGGTAACGAAACTAAAACTATACTGCCTTTTTCAAATCTTCCTGAGAATGCAACTAAATATTATGAGCTTTTCAGAGAGGTTAAGATCAACAATCAATTATTAGAATATCTCGTCCCTGTTTATGAGCAAGCAAAATTTGAAGAACAGAAAAATACACCTGTTATTCAGATTATTGACAAAGCTGTAGCACCTGAGAAAAGAGTTTACCCTAAACGATTGATAATGGCAGGAGCAATTTCATTTTCGATACTACTAACGGTTTGGGTTTTTCAAATATTCAGAGTGAGACTAACTGTAATTAGCAATCCAAAGTTGAAACAACTTCTGAATATTGAATAATAGTAACAATGTATGTTATTAGGTTATCAAGTCGCTTATACTAAAAAGCAAATTGCACTTATTTCAATAGCAATAATAATTTTAGGCTTAGCCGAGTTTATTGTTGCTACAAGTTTTAGCTTTTCTTATAGAGCAATTATTATACTGGTTGGGTTACCCTTAGTGTTAGGAATATTAATTGACCATCGCTTAGCGGTACTTGCTTTTTTTGTAACCCTTTTTGTTCCCTTTGATATTTCAATTTTCACACTTCCCGTTTTAATGCCCCCAATACTGTTCCTATCATTTATGCTCTGGCATGAGAGTATTGAATCTGCAGTAGAATTTAATGCGCTTTTTAAGCCATTTCTGATAAGTTATCTGTTGATGTTACCTTCGTTGGTTAATGCTCACAATATTCCTTTTTCTCTGTTTAGATCGTATAATTACCTATCTATCGGCCTTCTATTGATTACGCTACCGGCATTTTTCTCCACCTTTGAATCGGTAAAAAAAGCTCTCGATATTTTTGTTATTGTCAATGTAATAAATGTATTCCATGTAATTTTTGAAACCTTTTATTATAATTACCGATCATTCGGATTCCCCGGAATTGTGTACGTTGATTTTGCTTCATTGAGTTTGGTTATTTCAATTTTGTTTCTTCTGAAGTATGGAGAAAAGAAATATTTAATTTACGCCGCACTTCTGCTTTTAGGTATGGTGTTTACTCAAACAAGAAATGTATTATTGTCATTATTTTTTGCTTTTTCAGTTTACTTGTTTTTGTTAACACGTTACGATTTTGGCATAGACAAGAAAAAGGTTTTTTCGCGAATTACGGTTGTAATTGTTGGTTTTACAGGAATAATTTTACTTTTCATTATACTCAAGCCGGAAGTATTTAGCCGTCTGATTGGCTTAGTGGAATTGGGGCAAGGAACCCTTCTGTACGAAGCGGATTTTGGAAAAAATAGTTTTTTAACAAGAGTGCTTCTTTGGTACACGGCAGTAAAAGCTTTTTTGGCCAACCCCATATTCGGGATGGGTATTTATTCATTTCCTTTTGATTCGAAGAGTTATAGCGAGTTAACTCCATTTTTATTTAATAGCTATGTTCAAGGGTTAAGTACTCATATTACGTATTTATCCATACTCACAGAAGCTGGTATAGTTGGCTTTATTGGCTTTTGTTATTTCTTAGTTAAAACGTTTAACTTTGGCTTAGGTACACTAAAGGTAGCTTTGGTTGAGCAAAAAGAACATGCTTATTTGGTTCTTACCGTTTTGGTACTCTATTCTTATATTCTTTTTTCAATGTTTCTTAGTGATGCTTGGTTAATTGGGCAATGTGCAATGATTTGGGCATCTGTTATGGTGCTTATGGTGAGTCTGGATAATCAGTTTAAATCGAAAAGAATATGATATATGTTCGATAATCAAATACATTGGCTCCAAAATTTCCTTTTCAATAGATTCCTGTTAAAAAGAAATAAAATTGCAGAATTTGACGGTTCTATAAAAATCTATGGATTCCCCACTTTCCAATTTAATTCAGATAGTACCGTAAGGATTGGGAAAAATCTGACTCTTATAAGCACTTCAAAGTACAATATGGCCGGAATTAAAAAGAATACTACAATCTTTGTAGCTAAAGGCTCAACCCTATCGATAGGGAATGACTGTGGTTTTTCAGGTGTTTCAATTTATTGTTCTGATAGAATTGTTATTGGGGATCGGGTTAATATTGGTGTCAACACCATGATCTGGGACACTGATTTTCATCCAATAGAAAGTAAAAAGCGGTTTGTACACGACGTATCGGCAATTAAATCTTTACCGATTAACATTGAAGACGATGCGTTTATTGGTGGTGAGAGCATTATACTAAAAGGTGTTACCATAGGAAGGGACTCAATTATTGCGGCCGGTAGTGTGGTAACCAAATCAGTGCCGGCAAGGGAGATTTGGGGTGGGAATCCTGCAAAGTTTATTAAAAGTCTGGATAATAATTGATTAAGAATAGTTTATGGCTTGCTATTCAATTTGCAATTTCAATAATTACCGGTTTCGTAGTTATAAAGCTAAGTCTTAATGCACTCGGGGCAGAATTATATGGCGTTCTGATAGTTTTCCTCTCTTTTTGGGGAATGACGGGGATGATAGATTTTGGTTTAGGTACTGCTTTGATTAAGTTTATTGCAGAAAAGCACAGCATCGGGGATATCGGTGCGATTCGCGTTATCTTATCATCCACCTCCCTCTTTTATATCGCTGCATCATTGTTGTTGCTAATTTTTGGGTATGTGCTTTCCTACTTAGCGTATATGTCAACTTTTAGCTCAGTAATACTATTTGTAGATTTTGTTGAAATTTCCATTGTACTTTCGTTGGCATTTTTATTTCAATATTTATCAACTTTTTTTCGCTCAGCTTTAGAAGGAATAAGTGCGTTTAAAATTTCGAGTAAAATCAACTTAGCTTATAACCTTTCACAAGTCTTTTTGTTTACAGTTTTCTTATCGGGAAAGAGCTCTCTGTTTATAGTTGCAGTGATGTACTTAATATCTTCAATTATTTGGTTTGGGAGTTACTTTTCTTATTTCATATTTAATAAAAGAGAGATTTTACCAACCTTTAGTGCATTTTCATTTAAAACTCTGAGGGAAATGTTTTCACTATCATTCTCAGTTCAGGGGTCTTATTTAATAGGGGCGGCAATTGACCCAACAATAAAGTTTTTGCTCAGTAACAATGGGTTTACAACCAGCATTCCCTATTTCGAAGTAGCTCGAAGGGCAGTAACTGCTATATCGGGTTTGTATTCAACAGCATTAAAAGTACTTTTGCCTAAAACAAGTGCGCTTGTTGATTCTTCAAAAGTGGAACATTTTTGGTCAAACTCGGTAAAGGTTCTTTGGAAATTTGGTATCGTATATGGAGTCTTTTTACTGATTGTAGGTATGCTGCCTATCTCAAAATTTTTAGTTCAGATTTATGGTAATTCGGATATAATTTTCTATTTGTTAGTTCTATCCCTCCCCGAAATTATCAATATTATTGGTTATCCCACTTATATGTTTTTATTAGGTCGTGCTGAATCAAAAACGCTAATATATGTTCAGTTGGTCAATTTCGTTTTGATAGTTACAGGATTGTATTTCTCATTATATATTTCTAATAGCCAAAACGGGTTATATTTTTACTTTCTTGCAGTTTTTATAACGAATTTTTATATGCTGTTTGTAGTTAAAAGCAAGTACTTTCAGAAAATATTTGATTTTTCGATCATAAAAGATGTATTTAAGTATTCTGTTTTACTAATCGCCTTATGTGTTTTTTACATTAGTTTTTCTGAAAGCATTATTGAAAAGTCATATTTATTAGTTATTCCATCCATTTTATTTCTTTTTATGACATTTGGAGATTTGAAAATAGTTGTGAAAGAAGTATCCAATAGGTTTTAATGTGCGAATATCAATAGTTACACCATCGTATAATCAAGCGCGTTTTATAGAGAGGACTATTGACTCAGTTTTGAATCAAAACTTGAAAAGTTCTGATTTTGAGCATATTGTTATTGATGGTGGCTCCTCCGATGGGACGGTTGAAATATTAAAGAAATACAGTCATCTAAAGTGGATATCTGAAAAGGATAATGGACAATCCGATGCAATAAATAAAGGGTTTAAACTTGCCACAGGGGATGTTTTTTGCTGGTTAAACTCAGACGATTATTTTACTGAAAACACTTTATCCACAGTTATGGACTTTTTTTTAACTCACCCAAGTTCAAATATACTTTACGGCGACATTGAGTATGTTGATATTAACGGGGAACATTTAAGTTATGACAAAGGAAATGTAATCAGTTTTAATAAGCTAATCAGTAACCCGGATAAAGTTAGACAGCCTTCCACATTTTGGCGAAAAGAAGTCTGGGAACGAACCGGGGGGGTGAGAACTGATTTAAGAGTTGTGATGGATTTAGATTTCTTTTTACGTGCTCTGGCACAATACGAAATTGAATACTTACCCCAAGTTCTAAGTTCATTCAGAACATACGCTGAAAACAAAACATCAAGTCTTAGAAAAATCCAATTTTTAGAAATGACTAAAGTTCTTAAACAATATTCGGAAAGTTACAATCCCACTACAATAAAATTTCTTTTCGGTAGATTTTTAGATTCTCTTCCAAATGACCATGTCATAAATAAAGTTTTTTCCAGGTTAAGAAAATGAAGAAAAAGCTTGTAGTTATTGACAACGATCATAGAAGAACGGGTTCTACAGCAAGTCTCAAGTATCTGTTAAATGAATTAACAAATGAATTTAATGTTGTTGTTTTAACACCAAAAAACAACGAAACGGCGAAAGAGTGTTTTGGGAGTAAAATACAAACTATTAAGTATTCCACTAGGTATATTGCAGAGCTTTCATTGTTTATTCATTTCTCTGATGGTGAATCCTTTTTCTCGGTGGATGGTATTGCAAAGAGAATTAAGAATTTTATCAAATTGATTTTTGGGACAGTTATCTTTTTAAAGGAATTGGTTAGATTAAAACCTGATTTGATTTACCTGAATGAGTATGTAGTTATACAAGCGGGGATTGCGGGAAAATTATTAGGTGTTCCAACCATATCACATATCAGAAGTCGGTTTTTAGTAGGAAATACTATTCGGGATTTTTTAAGAAGAACTCTAATTCTGGCTTTTACTGACTTTAGAATTTGTATCTCATCTGTCGAAGCCGATCAATTTAATCACAGCAACAAGACTGAAGTAGTTGGGGAATTCCTGAATGAGTCAGACTTTGATATACAAATAAACACTATGGAATCTTCGCTGAGTGGAACGATAGCACAGCCGTATTTTCTGTTTGTTGGAGGTATAAATAGAATTAAGGGTACTTTAGACTTTATAAAAGCAAGTACAATTCTAATAAAACAGAATGTTAATTGTTATTTTGTGATAGTGGGAAAAATAATTTCGGGTGGAACAGCTGCGGATGTGGCTTATCATAAAGAATGCCTTAAAGAGATAGAAAATTTTAAGGAAAGATTTATTGTCCTTGATGAGATATCTTCAGTTGGTGGACTTTTTAGAGATTCGTTGTGCTTTGTATCAGCAAATACTTTAACTCATTTTAGTAGGCCGGCAATTGAGGCGTGGGCAATAGGAAAGCCGGTAATTGTTTCAGATACTTTACATAATAGAGAATTGGTATTGGATGGAGTGAATGGGATGCTATTTAAATTAGGGGATTATGATGATTTGGCGAACAAAATGCGGACGTTATTCGCATCAGAGCAATTAAGAAACGAATTAGGTAAAAAAGGAAATATAATTGCTCGAGAGCGTTTTAGTGCCGGGATCAATGGAAAAAAAATTATATCCATTATCAACAAACTGCTTATAAAAGATTAATTCGAGATTTTAATGAATGTATCAATTGTATTAATAACCTGGAATATGGGTGCTATGTTGGAAGCACTACTTGAATCCATAATTAAATTTACTATAGCTGTAACCTATGAGATTATAGTAATCGATAATGGTTCAGCTGATAATACAATAACAATTATAGAAAGTAAATTCCCGCAAATTAAACTCATTAAAAACGCTGTAAATAAAGGCGTTGCACCCGCACGTAATCAGGGTCTAAAAATTGCGCAAGGGAAATACATTGCCATTTTAGATGCCGATATGTTGATAGAAGAGGATGTATTATCAACACTTTTTAAATATATGGAAATAAATCCGAGTGTTGGACTTACAGGGGCTAAACTCATTGGAGATGATAGGCAGCTACAATTTACCTGTAAAAGATATCCAACACCGCTTGCTTTATTTGCACGAAGGTTGGAGTCAATTGAGTGGGTAAAAAATTCGCACGTATTACAAAATCATATAATGAAAGAATGGGATCATTCTACAGTTGCAGAGGTTGATTATGTGATTGGAGCATGTCAGTTTTTTAGAAGAGATTTGATTGATTTAATTGGTTACTACGATGAAGAAATTTTTTACGGGCCGGAAGATTTAGATTATTGCATAAGGGTTTGGAGAGCTGGTTATAAGGTAACCTATAACCCTAACACTTTTATCATACATCTTGAACAGAGAATAACCAAGAAAAATATTTTTTCGCTTATTTCAATGAAACACATTCTTGGTATTTTTTATATTTTCAGAAAATATAATGGACGCCTTTCAAGATGAATAACAGAGTTCTAAATGGTAAAAGGAAATTTTATGCTGCGTAAATTTCCTGAAAGAGCGTTGGTATTAACTTCCGATATTCTCGGGATTAACTTTGCTTTTTTGATATACTATTATTTCCGTGTTGCAAGCGGTTGGTTCGATATGCTATTGGAACCCATTCTTATTGTTCCTATGCTGTTCTTTACGCTTTACTGGTTAACGGTATTTACGTTTGGGGGTATGTACAGAAAATGGTTTGCGCAGAGCAGAATTGATGAGATTACCACACTGCTTAAAACTACGCTAATTGGCTCGGCAATTATCTTTTTTGTGATTTTTGTGGATGATATGAGCCATAATGTTAATACTGGGCAGCGTTGGCTTATTGTGATTTATTGGTTTGTGCTGTTTTTCTTGGTATCGGTGGGCAGATTCAATATTCGCACAGTTCAACGGAAATTGCTTATCAATGGTGTTGGCAGAAGAAACACCCTTATTGTCGGGTTCAACGAAAAATCAAATAAAATACATTCCGAAATTCAAGAGCATCGCGGTTTAGGGCTTGATGTTATTGGTTATTTAACTGCTCAGGAAGAAAATTTTACAAAAAGCTTTCGTGGTGCCCCTGTTCTTGGTCAACTTTCGGAAGTTGAGGAGATAGTTAAGAAACACAATGTGCAAGAAATTATTATTGGGTTAAGTACCAAGTTCCACGATGAAATTGTTGAGGTTATTTCTCGCGTGGAGGGTATGGGAATTGGCTTGAAAATGATTCCCGATTTGTACGATATTCTCTCCGGGCAGGCAAAAACTACGCAATTGTATGCTATGCCGTTGATAGATATTAATCCTCAGCTGCTAAGCGAGTGGGAAAAAGTTGTTAAACGCACTATGGATATAGTTGTGGCGTTGGTGGGCATGGTTCTTTCATTCCCTATTGTTGTTATTGCATCAATTGCGATTAAAATTGACTCAAAAGGCCCTATTCTCTTTGCCCAGGAGCGAAGCGGATTAAATGGCAAAGTTTTCAGAATGTATAAATTCCGCTCGATGAGGCAAGATGCCGAAAAAGTATCGGGTCCGGTGTGGGCACAAAAGGATGACCCTCGTGTAACCAAGGTGGGTAAGTTTATTCGCAAAGTGCGTATTGATGAAATTCCTCAGATGATAAACGTGCTGAAGGGCGAAATGAGTCTCGTTGGTCCGAGGCCTGAGCGACCGTACTTTGTTGAAAAGCTTTCAAAAGAAATTCCCTATTACAAAAGGCGTTTAAAAGTTAAACCGGGTGTTACCGGATGGGCGCAAGTAAAACATAAATACGATGAAACCATAGAGGATGTAAAGCAAAAGTTGCAATATGATTTGTTTTACATCGAGAATATATCAATCAAAACAGACGTTACCATTTTGTTCAGGACAATTTTTGTTGTGCTCTTTGGTAAAGGTCACTACGAGTAAGGTGAGATGATGAACGGAAGAGCATTGGTAATTATACCTACGTACGACGAAATGGACAACATCCCTAAGTTGATACCTCAAGTCCTTGATAAAGATGAGCGGGTTGATCTGTTGGTTGTGGATGATAATTCACCCGATGGTACAGGTAGCTACGTTGAAGAGTTAAGTAAATCCAACTCCAGAATACATGTTTTAAGACGTCCGAAAAAAAATGGCTTAGGCACTGCTTACTGCGATGGTTTTAAGTATGCTCTTTCCAAAAATTATTCTTT
>CALKUG010000222.1 GCA_937996765.1 uncultured Ignavibacteria bacterium | reverse complement strand
AAATCAATTGGTGGTGTAGAAGAAATTGAAGTTGAACCCATAATTGGTGCTGAAAATGAATTTTATTATCGGAATAAAATGGAGTTTTCGTTTGCCGCAAAACGCTGGCTAACATCGTTGGATATGGACCAGAAGTTCGAACCATCGGTTGCCCTCGGTTTGCATGTTCCCGGGGTGTACGATAAAGTGCTCGATATTGAAGAGTGCTTTTTGCAGTCCGAATTGAGTGCTCAAATTGTAAATGCTTCGCGTAAATTTTTTATAGAAGCGGGAAAAGATGTTTATACCATCAAAACCCACACAGGTTATCTACGCAATCTGGTTATTAGACAGGCGAGTTATACTCCCGGGTTTATGGTAAACATTGTAACCTCCTACGAGGATGATACCACCATGAACGCATATAAAACCATGTTGCTCGAAAAATTTCCGCAGATTACCTCAATAGTTAATAATATCAACACCGGAAAAGCGTTAGTTGCTTTTGGTGAATACGAAATTGTGTTGCACGGCGAACCATTTATCTACGAGAAAATCGGCGACTATAATTACCGAGTCAGTGCAAATTCGTTTTTCCAAACCAATTCGAAGCAGGCTAAAAAACTTTACGATACCATTGTGGAATATGCTGAGCTAACGGGAAGCGAAACCGTTTACGACCTTTATTGCGGAGCGGGGACAATAACCCTCTACGTATCAGGTTTGGCAAAGCAAGTAATTGGGTTCGAAACAGTGCAAGCAGCGGTAGATGATGCGCGGGTAAATAAGGAGTTAAACGACAACTCCAACACCGAGTATTATGTCGCGGATTTAAATAAATCCATGTTACCAATTAAAAACGCAAATAATCTTCCTGCGCCCGATGTTATAATTGCCGATCCGCCAAGAGCGGGAATGAATCCCAATACGGTTCAAGATATTTTAACTCTCTCGCCAAAAAAGATTGTTTATGTAAGTTGTAACCCCGCCACTCAGGCACGGGATATTAAATTACTGCACGAAGGCGGGTACAAAACGGTCAAAATCCGTCCCGTTGATATGTTCCCCCACACCTACCACATCGAAAACGTAGCATTGCTGGTGAGAAAGTAGTTTTAAGAAAATTATTCCACACTTCTATACAGTCGTACATCAACTGTTAAACAAAGTATTTTGTAAAAGAATGAGTTTATTTGTATCTTTACCATCTTAAACA
>CALKUG010000221.1 GCA_937996765.1 uncultured Ignavibacteria bacterium | reverse complement strand
TTTGATTTAGTGGTGTTTTGTGTGTTTTTTTATTCCCTAAAAATTTAGAACCAATATTAACCGCTTGAGGTTAAAAAAATATGATTGGTTTTAGATTCTCACAATTTGTGCCCCCTCCTTCAGGGTCCGCCTTTGAGCGGCTTAAAGATATATTCCTCCAGGTGTTAATGATGACCGGCGGAAACGTATCTCAATCACTGGAGGTAATGAATCAACTGGATCGTCAGTATCATCTCACAACCAACGATTACGGTATGGGAGATTTTATCAACGATCTGAAACAACAAGGACTCATTCAAGAAAACCCCGTGGATGGCACCCTCACCCCAACATCAAAGAGCGAACAAACAATCCGCCGCAGGTCACTCGAGGAGATTTTTGGCAAGCTTAAACGTGCAGGCAAAGGTGAACACAAAACAAGCTTTACGGGCAGCGGCGATGAATTTTCATCGGACTTCCGAGAATACCGCTTTGGCGATTCACTCGAACAAATTGATCTCACCCATTCCATCGTAAACGCTCAAATTAATAGCGGTATTGAGGATTTTAGACTCACAGAAAACGACCTGGAAGTGAAGGAACGTGAACTCAAAACCATTACATCCACCGTTTTGATGATTGATATTTCGCACTCTATGATTCTTTACGGCGAGGATAGAATCACCCCTGCTAAAAAGGTTGCCCTGGCACTCGCAGAGCTCATAAAACGTAAATACCCTAAAGATACGCTCGATATTATTGTCTTTGGAAACGACTCCTGGCCTATCGAATTAAAGGAATTACCGTTTTTGGAAGTGGGTCCCTACCATACCAACACCGTAGCGGGATTAGACCTTGCAGTGGATATTCTCAGACGCAGAAAAACCCACAACAAACAGATTTTTATGATAACCGACGGCAAACCCACCTGCCTAAAAGAGGGTATCAATTACTATAAAAACAGTTTTGGATTAGATAGAAAAATTGTGAACAAAACGCTCGACCGTGCCGCCATGTGCCGTAGATTGGGCATAACCGTTACCACTTTTATGATTGCGCAAGACCCCTATCTGCAACGCTTTGTTCAAGAATTCACACAAATAAACAACGGTCGTGCTTATTACAGCTCGCTCTCCGGTTTAGGTGAATTTATCTTTGAAGATTTTATTTCAAACAGAAAAAAGAAATTACGCTAAATGAATACAACACCCGCACATTATTTAGAATGCAAAACCCTCCGCGATCTCAAACAAATCGGTTACACAGAATTAACTGTTAAAGAAGAATTACGCAGGAACTTAATTAATGCACTCAAAATCGGCGAGAACCCCTTTAAAGGAATACACGGTTACGACGATACCGTTTTACCCGACCTGCAAAAAGCGATACTCTCCCGACATAACATCCTTTTATTAGGTTTGCGCGGTCAAGCTAAAACGCGTATTGCACGCCTACTTACCGAACTACTCGATGAACACATACCAATCATACGCGGTTCCGAAATAAACGACTCCCCCTTTCACCCCATCTCCAAGTATGGAAAAGATAAACTCGCCGAGCAAGGTGATGATGTGGATATCGAATGGGTGCACCGCTCAACACGCTATGCCGAAAAACTTGCAACCCCCGATGTTACCGTTGCGGATCTTATCGGAGATGTTGACCCCATCAAAGCGGCTACGCTCAAACTCCCCTACTCGGATGAACGCGTAATTCACTTCGGACTCATACCGCGCTCACATCGGTCAATTTTTGTAATAAACGAACTACCCGATCTGCAAGCACGAATCCAGGTATCATTGTTTAATATTCTCCAGGAAGAAGATGTGCAAATTCGCGGATTCAAACTCTCGCTCCCATTAGATATTCTCTTTGTGTTTACTGCCAACCCCGAGGATTACACAAACCGCGGCTCGATTGTAACTCCGCTAAAGGATAGAATTGACTCACAAATACTCACCCACTACCCAAAGGATATTGAGACCTCCAAGCACATCACTTTGCAAGAAGCACGGTTAACCCCGGAGCAACGTGAAACAGTAATTTCGCATCCTTTAATTGATACTTTGATTGAGCAAGTGGCATTCGAAGCACGTAAAAGCGAGTATATTGATGCAAAAAGTGGTGTTTCAGCACGTTTAACCATAGCCGCTCGTGAGCTGTTATTCTCCAACGCCGAGCGCAGAATGCTCATAAACAATGAACCCAATGCATACATCAACTTCAGTGATTTTTACGGAGTTATGCCTGCAATAACAGGTAAAGTGGAGTTAGTTTACGAAGGCGAGCAAGAAGGTCCTGCAAAAGTCGCGGCAATAGTGATTGGCAAAGCTATAAAATCTCTGTTTTTAGAGTACTTCCCCGACCCCGAAAAAGAGAAAAAATCCGATTCCGAAAAATCCACCTACCGGACAATTACTGATTGGTTTGCCAAACAAAAATCTCTCGATTTATTGGTGAATGCGCCCTATAACTCCTACAAACAAGCACTCGATTCAATTTCCGGTTTGCGGGAATTGGTAACAAAATTACATCCCGGACTCTCAGAACCCGAGCAGTATTTGTTTATGGAGTTTTGCTTGCATGGAATGGCAGAGTTTTCACTGCTTGGTAAGTTTAGATTGGAACGGGGTATTGAATTTAAGGATATGCTGAGTTCTTTATTCTCTTTTTCAAACTCCCCCGAAGATTATGAGGAAGAAGAGTAACCCTCTTCTTCCCTTATCGTAAATCGAACATTTAACTATAGTTTGCGAGCAACCACGTTTATTCCCGAGCCAACCTTGTTGTTCGAGAAATAATCGGCAGCCATAAATAGCAATGTAGGTATTAACATTACTGCAAAGTAAATCGGTAATAAAACCAGTAAGAATTTAGAGATATTCACAAGCTGAATAGGTGCTTTAATTCCCATTCTCCAGGCAATATCACCAAAAGTACCATAAGTATAACGATACCGGTAAATGGTAAACCCAAGTGGAATTAACTTCGCTTCAATATCTTCAATAGAGTACCCCTGCCGCGCATGCTCGCCAATAAAGCTTTCATCTTCATCATCATGCATATCGCTACCACCATAAATCGAAGGTGTATTCATAATAAAATAGCCGCCTTTTTTTAGGGCTTTGTGGTAGTTTCTGAACACCGTTACATCGTCGTGAATATGCTCCATAACATCCACGCAAACAATAACATCGAACTTATCGTTATGGGTAATGGTGGTTAAATCTTCCACACCAAATGTTACGTTTTTAACCCCGCTGTTTTCAAAAAACTCACGTGAGTCTTCAATCCATTCCTCTTTTACATCCACCGCATAAATGGTGCATGGATTCATTTTTTTGCTCATATAGTAGGTATATTGTGCATAACCGGTGCCCGCATCGTAAATAGAAAGCGGTTTTTGTTCGGTTTGCTCACGGATATGCCTTAACTCGCGGCGTACATACCAAGAACGCAAAAACATCAAATCGAGGGTTTTGTAGAAGAGAACTCGGGTAAAAGGGATGGCGCGGATAAATCCTGCGAAAATATTTTTTATGGGGTCGTAGTGCATGTTCTAAAGTTTTAATAAAGTATAAACCGAAATATAAAAAAAAGCACCGTCTTTTTAATGAGAGGGTGCTTTAATACGCAATTTAGTAAAAGGTAGTTTTTACTTTTTTAAGGAATTCATTAACTCTTGTGCTTGGGCTAAAAGCTCTTTGTTTTTACTGTTTCTAATAAAACTTTCAAGAGTTTTTTCGGCTTCCGCTTTTTTCTGTCGTACTATTTGAGCTTTTGCTATCACTAAAACCAACTCCTCATCCATAGGATTTAGTTTATACCCTTCTTTTGCATAATTCTCAGCTTTTTTTGGATCATTGTTTTCAGAGTAACCACGTGCCATGATCGCCCATATATCAGCGCGTTTAGGGTGCGCCATCAAAATATTGCTGTAGAATACCTCAGCTTCATAAAATCCGAGATGCTGATGCAATTGCTGAGCATATCTGAATGATATTACAGTATCTTTTGTATCGGCTTCGTATTGTTCCGCTAATTGTTTTAGCATAGTGTTTATTGAGTCCGGTAGAACAATGGGTTGCTCAACCACTTCGGTAGTTGCTTCCTTAGTATCGGAAAACAGAGTTTTGCCATCACCATCCCAATCAATACTAATTGCAACAAAAGCTGCGGCAACCAGCAAAACCATAATCATCAATATCAGGAACACTCTCCTAAGAGATTCGGTTGCGGGATTTGTCTGAGGTACGGGCATTGATAAACCTTTAGTTTTTTGAAAAGAAGTTGTTTATTACTTTATGAAACTTGTGCAGACCTTTTACAGGTTCCGCGTACATCAATATACACTTATTTACAACGGCTTTGATACCTAATTCTTTAATTTTCTGCAAAACCTTTTCATCCGAAGCACCTTGCTGAATCCAAACATTTTTAACTCTCGAGCCGGGGAGTGTTTCTAAAAGCTCAACTGTTTTTTTGGGTGGTAAACAAACCAATAATGATTCTACATCCTGCGGTAATTCAGCAACAGATTTAACGGTTGCATGTCCGTTAATTTCTTTTACTTCGTGATGTATGGGACTTACCTGATACCCTTTTTGTTCAAGTTCTTTAAGTGCCATTACTCCAAAGCCGGTACCTTTTCGCGAAAGTCCTATTATTGCAATCTTTTTCTGTGAAACAAACTTCTCAATCAGAGTTTGAGCTACAATTTCCATTTTTCTACCTTATGATTACTAAACCTTATACCCCAAATATACTATTTTCTTTGTTTATTCGCTTTCATTAGTCATTTTTGCGGGTATGATTTACAATACAAACTCCCAGGAAAACGAATTTTTGATCAAGCCCATTGGCTTTGTTAGTTCATCCAAGAAGTATAGGTACGAAACATCTCGACAAGGTGTTCTCGAAACCGATGAACTTTCGCACATCAAGCTACTTGCCGGTAATAATTTCGAGCAAGCATTAACCGGTATAGAAGGTTTTGAGAGGTTGTGGATTGTATTTGGGTTTCACCTCAATCCTAATTGGAAACCAATGGTTACTCCCCCTCGACATACACGCAAAAAAGTTGGTATTTTTGCCACTCGCTCTCCTCATCGCCCCAACCAACTCGGTATAAGTTGCGTTAAGTTAATTGCCGTAGAGGGTTTGCAAATAACTATCGCCGAGTCTGATATTTTAGATGGCTCACCTGTGTTTGATATTAAACCGTATCTCCCCTATTCCGACTCTTTCCCGGGTGTTGCAACGGGATGGGTGAACCCCAATTCTGAATTACCCATTCCTGTGT
Organism: uncultured Ignavibacteria bacterium; assembly: GCA_937996765.1. Taxonomy (GTDB): domain Bacteria; phylum Bacteroidota; class Ignavibacteria; order Ignavibacteriales; family Ignavibacteriaceae; genus CALKUG01. Next base: position 537 of record CALKUG010000221.1, on the reverse strand, counting down.
TATTCTCCGAAAAAGCCACAACACAAACAGAATGGTTGCAAAACACGGGCTCCATTAATCTCAAAAGCTATGCAAAACTTCAACTTGAATTTGCGCCAAACGATGTAAAACGAAAGCGCATTGAACAAGTAAGTGCATCTCGCTTTATTCTTGCATACAGAACATGGAGAGTGCACTACAGCATTCAACCGGATGCATCGGTTTTAATAGATGAAATTAAAAGCGGTTACTCCTTCGAAGAATTAAACTCTGCATTATCCGATAAATATGGCGATAAAGAATTGCATCGTGCATTTTTAGAACTTTTTGGGTAAACCATAGCAGCATTTACTTCGGATTAGAGGTAAATAATGGTTATTTTTTGAACTTACATTTAACAATAGTTGAAACAATGAACGAATACATAAAGCAAACAATACAAAGCTCTATCGAAGCAAAACAAAGCTATTTGAACAACCCCAAAGCACTTGCAGTTTTGCAATCTGCAACCGAGAAAATGATTGAGGTTTTAAAATCAGGCAATAAAATTCTTTTATG
>CALKUG010000220.1 GCA_937996765.1 uncultured Ignavibacteria bacterium | reverse complement strand
TATCTTGATTGCATTAGTTGCTTCTATAAGCTGAAGCTCGATTTCTGATAATTGTACTTCTACCTTCATAACATCATTGCGTGTTGCCATTCCCTGCTGATAAAAGTTATTTACATCACGTAAATGAGATTTAATCTGTTTGATGTTCTCTTCGAGCATTTCTTTCATCTGTTTGGCTTTAAATAACTGCCAATACTGCTCTTCCACTTTCAGGGCAAAGTTTCTTGCATCACCATCTATTCGTTTTTTTGTTGCTTCAACACCAATTATTGCTGCGCTATGCAAAGCATTTAACCGAAAACCCGTAAAAATTGGCTGTGTAAGTGAAAGCTTCATTGCATAACTGTCTAAAATATTTTCGGTAAGATTAAAAGTTCCGAATGGCGTTGCAAGACTATAGGGGTCTATTGAGCTCAATCTTGTATATGAACCCGACAACATTAAAGATGGTGTTCGGTTTAATAACTGTTCATCAACCTTTAATTGTGCTGAATCCAATGAGAGTCGAGTAACTTTTAACTCGCGGCTGTTTTGTAAACCTAAGGTTATGGTTTCTTTTAATGAAAGCACTCTTTTTTCTTGCGGAAATACTAACATTGTAGTTAGCAAGAGTAGAGTGAATAGATATCGAATCATACTGTCTCCGTTTCAAAAATTCTTTATTCGACGAATCAAACCTAAGAGGTATTAGGGCATAGAACAATAAACTATAGTTTATTCTGCGGTTTAAATTAAACCCCTGCTGATAAACGGAATAATTACCTGATGAGTGGTAATAGCATAATAATTTCCGTTTATAGCTAAAATCAAATTCATTTTAATAACAGAATATAGGACTGGGTTAGTTCATGAGGATACTTAAAATTCAGTTTAGTAAACTTGAAGTTTACTAAACTCCTCAACTATTTGTTAGATAAGTCCCCTAATTTTAGCTTCTTCTACCGCTTTAATGCGAGTTTCTACGCCAAGTTTTTTGTAAATAGTGTTACTGTGTTTTTTAATGGTACCTTCGGCAATAAAGAGTTTATCTGCGATGGCTTTATTGCTCAAGCCGGTGGCTATGAGGCGTAATATCTCAAGTTCCCTCTCCGAAAGTTGCTCTTCGGAACTTTGCACTGACTTACTATTTTCTCGGGATTGATCTCCGAGTATGGTAATAATATAAAGACGTATTTTTTGATTTGCATGGGGCAGTGCTTTAAGCAACAAATCTAAAGCTTCCTCACCATACCAAGTAAACATACGAATAAAGCCCTCTTCACGAGAGAGTTCGAGTGCTTTAAGCATTGAATTCAGCGCTTCATCAGAACGTTTTAGCTTACTCAGTGATATGGCTTCAAGAACAAGTGCATCTATGGTAATTCTGCTCAATTCTTTAAATGAAATATGTATAAACTCATCATCCCATAATAATCTTGCCAGCCCCAGCGATGCCTCATAATCCCCTCTTATGTATGCAAGCCGTCCTTTAATGATATATATAAACGCACCCCATATTGTGGTGCTAAGATAACCTTTTTCTGCTGTTGCAATAATTCTATCACATTCATCAAACTTGCCATTACGAGCATAATAAGAAAAACTCAAAAAGTAATAGATAGCTTCATGGGGAATGTTTCGTAATTCAATTTCCATCTCTTCAATGTCGCGGGCATAGTGGCGCATTTGCTTTAGATCATTGGTGTCAATTGCAATAAGAGCAAGAAAGAGAGTTGAGTAAAATTCTATTCTTCTATCTAAAGTGAGTTTGGAAAGGTCAATAGCTTTGCCAAAACTTTCCATCGCTTCTTTATAATGCAACTCTTCAAATTCTAACTCACCTTTGAGGAAAAATATCTCAGCGAGTGAGGGCATTGAACGAATATCCTTGCCCATAAATCTTTGCATGGTTTCGTTCACTAATTGTTTTGCCTCTCTCAGCTTACCCCTAATGAAAGACACTCTTGCAATATGAGTTCTGCAGGCCGTTGAAATAATAGTGTTTCCAATTGATTCACCCAACTTCTGCACTTCTTTGAATAGACCGAGTGCCATATCGAGCGAGCTGCCCTCATACATATATATGTGTGCAAGTAAAAAATCAACTATCGATCGTACAAGTACATCATCAGGGCGTAATTGATTTTTTGCTCTAATTAGCATGGCTTTTTGTTTTTCTTGGTCAGGTTCCGTTGGGTTAAAAAACGGATTAAATTCAAAGGAAGATAATACTGCTATCTGACCACGGAGTTCCGACTCAACAAATCCGGGATAAAGGTTTGGATTTTCATCCATATACTTTTGGGCATGTTTTGCAGTTGAAATTGCCGAACTTACCTTTCCGGTAAATAATTCGGTCCAACTTTTCGAGATTAAAAGCGCGGGGCGTACATTGTTAACTTCATCAGGCAAACTATTTATAAGTTTATGAAGTGTTGCCACCTCGCCTTTCATTAAGAGTTCACGCCCAAGGCGTTCAAGATTATTTGCAGCCTTATTAAAATCCCCAATCTCCAGAAGGTGTCTAAACGCTTCTTCGATCATTCCGTTTTCTTCAAACCACTCTGCTGCTTTATAGTGCAGTTTAGTAACTTCCGATTCACCAATTACCTGAAGTCTAAACCTAAGCATATCAGCGAACAAATTGTGATATCTATACCACGTATTACTACCATCTGTGGGCAACAAAAACATCTGCTGCTTCATGAGTTGCTCGATGAGAGTTGCAGAGTTTGCAATTTCTAAAACATAGTTTGCGCATGAAGCAGAAAAACGCTTGAATACTGAGGTTTTAACCAAAAAATCATGAATTTCTTTTGTTTGTCCCGATAGGGCTTCATCTGTCAGATAATCAACGATGTAACTATTACTACCGGCAAACTGTTCGATAAACAAATCAATATCTGTTCGTTGTTTTAATGCTATACCTGCAAGTAGCAAGCCTGCAACCCACCCTTCAGCCCGCTTATCCAACGAGTCTATCTGTTCATCGTTAAGCATCAAGCCCAGACTTTTTTCGAAAAACATAACCGTTTCCTCCTTCGAAAGACGCATATCTTGTTCGCGGAGTTCGCAAATTTGATTTCTCACCCGATAGCGCGAGATTGGAAGCGGTGGGTCTATTCTCGAAACAATAACTAATCGCATCTGTTCCGGACCATGTTCTATAAACATCTGCAAAATCTCATGCACTTCTTTATCAACTATAGCGTGGTAATCATCCAACACAAGATAGAAATCTTTTGTACTTTCTCTCAGCTCATTAATAAGTGCTGTTACAATAGACTGCATAGGGAGTTTTTGAGGAGAACGAATCATCGACTCAACTACTTCGCCAATTGACTGAAACTGAGTTTGCAAAGCAGAGATCACGTAAGAAAGAAACCTCGCCGAATCATTATCACCTTGGTCTAATGTTAACCAAATTGTTGGATAACCTGCCTGACGAGCCCTAAGTAAAGCAAGAGTAGTTTTTCCAAAACCCGGAGGTGCAGCTATAATAGTTAGACGTTTATCTTTTCCCTCTTCTAATCGCTTCAGCAATAAGATGCGCTCAACCAAACTTTCTTGAAGTGGCGGCGGTGTTATTTTAGAGGTTAGTATCGGGTTAAAATTCATAAGGAATAAATCTTTACTTATACAGTTCTTTGAATAGTTTTAGTTTTTTTACAGCATATTCTAATGAGTTTTTTATCTCTGGGAAGCGCTGTGAAAATGTATCATCACTAAATGTAAAACTACTGAGCACACCCATTTTTGTGTAGTGGATTATGATAGTACAAACTTTTTTATCATCAATCTCTGCCAGAATTTCGAAACTCCATTTGCGCGGTTTACTTCCGGAAATAAATTCCAACCCGGCACTTACAATTTCATCCGGGGCACCTGAGTAAAGCAAATCAATTATTTTATCAGTCTGTTCTTTCCACAATGAATTAAATTGTTCATCTACAACTTCTTCCTTTTCAGGAACTTGCACCGGCGGTTTAAGTGGGTCTTGTACACCAATAGGCTGTTCATCGCTCACAACAAAAGCTGTTTGCGTTGCCCCTTTTTTAGCAAGTGCATCCACATACTCATTCCAAACTACTCCGGTATGTGCAGTCACTTTTACAAAATTAACTATTCCTTTAAATGTATTAACCCGAGTTTGCAAACGTTGTGCAGAAATAGAATTGGCTTTCCATTCACGACGAGCCCAATGACCTATATTTTTCAAATCGTAATAAACATTTATTGGCGAAAGTCCGTTGTGCATACAAAACGAAAGTGCTTGAATTACAGCTTCCACTTCCCCGGCAATATTCCGCTCCCGTACCGATTCCCCAATCAATCTCCCTGAAAGCTCAAAAATCTTTTTACCATCTTTCAGAATTACTGCTCCAAATCCCACCATTCCATCGAGGTAAGAACCGTCGGTGTAAACCGAAATTCCCTTGTTTTCGTGAGGGCTCTTTTTACCAACTTTTACACCATTAAACTCATCCCACAAATCCATAATACGGGAGGAGTCAGAATCGGTGCCTCGATTTACATACACTTTATACGAGTCCTTTTTGGGGGAATAATAAAGGTTAAACTGAGAGTTGTAAAAAAAGTTTATGGGAAGCGAAAACTCTTGTATATCTGCAAAAGTGGGGTATGCATCAACTCCGTGTTGAGCAAGAAAACTCACAAATTTTGTAGCCATATCAGTGAGTTGTTTTTTGTATTTACTCATATTCCTTCTCTACAGTCCCGAGCATGTCAATGTGACCTCGGGACTGTAGTATTCTTAATTCTTAATTCTATTTAATTAATGTCATTTTTCTGCTGAGGATATTGCTACCCGATTGTAGTGTATAAATATAAACACCACTTGCAAATGCACTTGCATCCAATTCAAATGTATAAGTGCCCTGCTCCTTGTTTTCATTTACGAGCGTTGCAATTTCAACACCTGTTATATTATAAATTTTGAGCACAACATTACCCGACTGCGGAATGCTGTAACTAATAGTTGTTGAGGGGTTGAAAGGATTCGGGAAATTTTGTGCCAAACTAAACTCAACCGGCACTTCAGAATTGGCTTTAACGGTAGATGTGTAAATATAACTACCATCAAAATCCATCTGTTTCAAACGGTAATAAGCTGAGTTTACTTCAAGTTTATCACTGTACTGGTAATAATGTATTTCGTTAGTTGTTCCCACTCCAGCGACAAAACTGATTTCCTTAAAAGAAACGCCATCAAGTGATTTTTCAATTGCAAACCCTTTGTTGTTTATTTCGGATGCAGTACTCCAACTTAAAAGAGCTTCATCTCCAACAACAGTAGCTGCAAACGAAGTGAGCTCAACAGGTAAATACCTTTCAGGAGCACTTTCGTTCCAGTTCCTATCTAAAGCTGTAACAATATACGTAAAGCCGGCTTTAGGTTGTGGAACCGTTGCTGTGTTTCCTTGAACAACTCCGTATAAATACTCGGCTTTTTCAATATCCGTTGCCGTTTGACCTGGCACTGGTACTTGATAAATAGCATAAAACCTTGCGGTATCACCATCAGAAGCTACACTCGGTTTTTTCCAATCAATTTTAAGTGTTGTTGCATTGATATCGGTTGCAATAACCGTTGTTACAGGATTTGGAGGAACAACATCTTTCCAACTCATTTTTGGGGGTAGTGAGGGGAATCTGAAAAGGTCTTTTTTAAGTGAATCAACAAATCCTTTGAGATTCTCCTTAAATGTACCTGCTCTAAAAAATACTTCTCCGCCAATTTTTGCGTTCCCGCGATTCCAACGAATTTGATTGTGTATTTCGCTTGCAGTCCAGGTGGTTAAACGATAGGGTGCCATACCC
>CALKUG010000219.1 GCA_937996765.1 uncultured Ignavibacteria bacterium | reverse complement strand
CAACCATTTCGCGCGCAACGCTCCATAATTTCGATGAAATTCTTCGAAAAGATATTCGCATTGGCGATACTGTTACAATAGAAAAAGGCGGAGATGTTATTCCCAAAGTAACCGGTGTGAAGCTTGAGAAACGACCCGAAAATTCGATTCCAACCGAAGCACCCAAATACTGCCCTGCGTGTGGAAATGAACTGAGCAAACCAGAGGATGAGGTTGCATATTATTGTAACAATGCCGAGTGTCCCGCACAAGTTAAAGGCAGGTTAACTCATTTTGCATCACGTGGGGCAATGGATATAGAGGGATTGGGTGAAGCACTGATAGAGCTATTTGTAGAATTGGGTTATCTAAAAACGGTAGCTGATATTTATACTCTCGGCGAAAAAAGAGAGGAACTTGAAACAATTGAGAGATTGGGAAAAAAAAGTATTGCCAATTTAATTGAGGCAATAGAAGTAAGCAAAAAACAACCTTTCGAAAAAGTGCTATATGGTTTAGGCATCCGTTATGTAGGTTCCGGAGCCGCAAAAAAACTTACCGATCATTTTAGTTCAATCGAAAGTTTACAAAAAGCGAGCGAAGAAGAAATACTCACCGTGCACGAAATTGGTCCAAGTATTGGCAACAGCATACTCAATTATTTTTCGGATGCACACAACACGGAAATTGTTAAACGGTTACAGGATTGCGGACTTTGTTTCTACAAAGAAAAAAGCGAAGTTGTAGATAATTTTTTCAAAGGAAAAACTTTTGTTTTAACAGGAACGCTTACTGAACTTGGTAGAGATGCTGCACAAAAAGAGATTGAAAATCGTGGTGGTAAATGCTCGGGAAGCGTGAGCAAAAAAACGGACTTTGTTGTAGCAGGAGAAAGTGCGGGTTCTAAATTACAGAAAGCAAATCAGCTTGGTGTCCCCGTATTGAGCGAGCAAGAATTTCTTGAATTGTTAAAGGGTTCATTATGAAGTTTTTGAGAACTCTCTACATCAAGTTGTTTATAAAAAAACAACAAACCGGCTCAGATTCCACTGAGCTTAATAAGTTTTTTTCGGATGCAAAGAGTTTTGTTGTAATAATGCCAGAAATACCGGCTGAGTTTTCACAAGCGATAACAATTCCTCGATACCTAAAGGGTAAAGGAAAAAAAGTT
>CALKUG010000218.1 GCA_937996765.1 uncultured Ignavibacteria bacterium | reverse complement strand
AGCGAGGGAAGATGAGATACTCGAGTTTAGGAGATGCACTTTGGGAGTGGTTAGCACTCGACCCCGATTTTGCGAGATGCAAAAACTTACCCACTATATCCAAAATACTATCTCGGGTAAGCACCTCTTCCCATAAGTATGCGGTTTTATAATTTCCTTCAACTGCGGGGTTTCCGGCGCCCTTGTTGTTGCCTTTGTTAAACGGGAGGAAATAGGTTTTATCACCCGCAAGTTTGGTACTCATTGCAACTTCATCGGTATCAACGGCAAAATGCACCAAGCAACGTTTGTTAAACGAGAAGAGTAACTCCTTGGAATCTCTATCGTGTTTATACTGATGTATTGCATTGTGAACGTTTTGCCCGCTTAAGGGATTTTTTAACTCCATGGTTACGATGGGTACTCCGTTTAACGCCAACACCATATCGAGTGAATTATTGCCATAATTGCTTTGATAACGCACCTGCCTATACACACTGAGAATATTTGTGGCATATTGCTCGGCTGATTCGGGATTAAGTGTTGAATTGGGTTTGAAATAAGCCAAGGAAAAATCCTTACCAAAAAAACGGATACCGTTGCGGAGAACCGCCAATGCACCACGAGAGTTAAGGTCTTTAACCACTGCTTCGATAAAAGTTTTTTCGGTTTCCGAACCGTAGTAATTTTGGATTACACCCCAACGCTTTGGTTGTGAAAATTTTATAAATTCTATAAGGTCGTTGGGGAATAAAGCGTTTGTTTTATCATACAAATCAGGATTACCTCCCTTGTAGCCACCCGACTCAATCAGTGAAAGTTCAATTTCTTCTTCAAACCGTATTTCAGTGTGCTTTTTCATTGATGCTACCCTGTTTAAAATTACTTACATCTATCTTCCCCGTTACCGCAGAATATATTAACGACTCTTTGTACTCTTTTAGTTTTTGTATGGAGGTGGTGAGTTCAATGGTGCTTTCATCAATTACGAATATTTCATTTTGACTTTTAGCACTGATCTTTTTCTGTTCTTCAAATGGTGGAAACGGGATTAATAGATTAGCAATAAACTCTACTGCCAGTCCCGGTTGTGCAGCTGAAGTTGAATATTGATTAAGATTCATTACTTCCAAAATTAACGATAGCCAAAGCGCTTCTATTTGTAGTATTGGAGTTAGAACGATTGCGTGTTCAGTTGCGTAAAACTTCCCCTTAACAAAGTGTATATTT
>CALKUG010000217.1 GCA_937996765.1 uncultured Ignavibacteria bacterium | reverse complement strand
TTTAAGAATAGCCAAAGCATTAAATGACAACGATTATTTGGGATGGGCTTATTTCACACGAGGTCGCATTTTCGATATTCAGGATAAAGATAATGATGCGATTGAAGAATATAAAATCTCCCGCGACTACTTTAGCAAAACAAATGATTTAAAAGGGATGTCGTTTGCCACCAATAATTTGGCGGGTAATTTAGTATCTCTCTCACGTTACTCTGAGGCCTTGGGTGAGTACAAGGCAAGTATTGAGGTAAGAAAGAACTTACAACTTACCAACCCTGAAGAGGTGAGTAATTCAAATCTTTCAAAACCCTATTTAGGTCTTGGTGTATGTCATCAAAATATGGGCGAGTTCCAAGAAGCACTTACGGCGTACGGAGAGGCAATGAAGTTGCTTGAAGCCGAAAATTCACTCGAAGCAACTAATGCACTTGCAGACCTATTACGCTCAATAGGGAAACTTTACGAAAAAATGGGTGAGTTTCCTAAAGCGATCGAATATTTTGAGCGCGAACGTGAATTATACCGTAAGCTTGGCGAAGAAAAACAGGAAGCAAATGCTTTGGATAACATTGCTTACTCACTTTCGAAAAAAGGCGAATCCAAACGCGCAAATGAGCTTTACCAACAGGCTTATCAAGTAAAAATGAAGAATAGCGATTACAAGGGTGCCGGATTTTCAAAATCAAATATGGGACAAACCTACTGGACTCTCGGTGAGTACAACTTGGCAATTGAATCACACAATGAAGCTATTGAACTACGAAGAAAAGCTAACGACCCCAAAGGTGAATTATATTCGCTAAAAAAACTTGCATCTCTTTACAAGGAAAGCGGTCAGCCTAAAAAGGCTTTTGAGATGTATAAACTCGCCCAGGAGTTGCTCGAGAGGATAAATGATAAAAATGAGCTCGCTGAATTAACCAAAGAAGTGGGTGAAAACTATAAAGAAATTAAAGATTTTGATAATGCCCTTGCCAACTTCAAAAAAGCACTTGCAATTTATCAGGAATTAGAGTCCAACGTTGAAGTTGCAGACTTATACACAAAAATTGGTGATGCCTTTTACGAGCGTATGCAAGGCAAAGAGAGTATTGAATACTATAAAAAGGCGCTTGAATTGCAAAACACTATGGGTGAAAAATTCAACAAAATTTTTACTCTCACATCCATTGGTTTAGCATCTCAGTTCTTTTTATTCGACTTTGCACAAGCTGAAAAGTATTTTAAGGAAGCACTCGCTTTATCACAAGAAACTAAATCATCGTATGGTGAATCTTACGCATTCAGATTACTTGCAAGTCTTTATGATGATTTTGGTAAAACAAAAAAAGCTTTTGAACATATGCAGTTTGCTTTGAATGTAGCCCGAGATGCAGATGACAAATCAACAGAAGCGGATGTGATTATTGCACTTGGTCGCCTTCATGCAAATTCAGGCAACTTCGACTCCTCCAAAGCATATTATGATTATGCCCTCGTGCTTGCTGATTCTATTAACAACAAATCTAAAACGGCTGATGCGTACGCAGGTATTGCTGATTTGCAAAGGATGCAAGGTCATTTCGAAAAATCACTCAGCTCACAAAAAGAGAATTTAAAGCGAGTAAAAGAACTTGATAACCCCTGGGCTGTTGCTGATTCTTATTTAGGACTTGGAAATACTTACTCATCAATGGGTGAGTATGAAGCTGCTTTAACCAATTATCTTATCGCCGATTCCCTTTACAAAAAACTTGACTACCCCCGGGTTCTTGCAACAACAATCAACAACATCGGCACCATTTATTACTGGCAGGGCAATTACGATAAAGCTCTCAATCAATTCTTTGATGCCTACAAAATTCTCACCGGCATTGGAGCTCAGAATGATTTTGTTGCTTTGTTGAGAGTAAATATTGGTGAAGTGTATCTTGATCAGAAAAAGTTCGGTGAGGCTGATAAGTGGATAGGCGAGGGTATGGAACTTGCCGAGAAATTAGAAAACCCACGGCGCATTGCATCCGCATATACAACCTATGCACGGTTAAAAGTTGAACAAGGTGTGTTAGACTCCGCCCAAGCAAAATTAGATGTCGCGCTTGCTCTCAGCGAAAAGACCGGGGCACGCGAATCAATGGTAGAAATTTACGGTATATACGGAAATCTACTTTTGAAAAAAGGTGAAACCGCCGGTGCGAAGCGCTATTTACTCGCTTCTGTAAAACTTGCCAACGAAATCGGCTCGGACAAATACCTCTGGAAACCACTCTTTTTACTGAGTGATTTATACGATAGAGCGAACAACCCCGATTCGAGTACCTACTACATTAGCGAGGCGGTAAATGTAGTGGAACGTATCAAAGGTAAAATTGCCGGTGGTGAAGAAGCGCGGCTTGTGTTTACCAACGAGCAAATGGTTTCGCAAATGTATTTTACCGCTGTTGAGCGTTACATTAAAGCCAATAAATCGGGTGATGCCTTTGCTTTCCTCGAAAAAGCTAATAGCGAGGCACTAAGAGATAAATTTAAACAAATGACCATAACATTTGCAGATCCCGAAAAAAACAAAATTGTTCAAGAAGACCGACTCAAAAAAACTGAGCTCGATCAAATTGATAACGAACTCAATAAGCAACTTGCAAAGCCGGTTGAGCAGCAGAATAAGGAACTAATTCAAACTCTTCAACAAAAGAAGGTTGTTTCACAAAAAGAGTATAACTCTTTTGTAAACACTACCATTAGGCGCGACCCCACAATGCGCGACCACCTAAGCAATACCGTTGACTTACAGAGTTTTAAAGAAGCAAAAGAAAAGTTAGACGGTGATATGGCTGTGTTGCTTTACCTTATTGCCGAGAAAAACACTTACATATTTGTTGCCACAAAAGATTCCGTATATGCAACAATTATAGATGTTCCGCAAAAACAACTTGAGTTAAAAATTCAGGCGTTGTACAACATACTTAAAACTCCGGTATTTTCTATCGAAGGTGTAAGACAACGCGGATTTGCACCCAAGCAAGATGTTACGGTTAAACAACCCGAGAATCAAAAAGAGTTTTTCCAACTCTCTTATGATTTGTATAACACGTTATGGGAACCTATTAAGGATGTAATTGCAAACAAGAAAAACATAGCTGTTATACCCAATGGCTCATTATATTATTTACCATTTCAAGTATTAGGTTATCCGCAAGCTGATTCCGGTTTTACCTACCTGATGTACGATTATTCTATTTTCTACAGCAACCGTCTTAACTTTTTAGATGAGCAAAAAGTTACCACCGGTTATAATTTATTTGCAATGGGTAATCCCGATAAATCACTGCCTTATGCAGAAAATGAAGTTAACGAGCTCAAGGGTATTTTCCCCGGTTCCCGTATTCTTGTTGGTGACAAAGCTACACGAACAACTCTCTACGAGACAAACACCGAGTTTAATGTTTTGCATTTGGCAACACACGGAATACTCGATTACAACAGTATCGAAAACTCCTATCTTGTTTTAGCACCCGACCCTAAAAAACCGGGAGATGACGGACGTTTTAAAATTACGGATATCTGGGAAATGCAATCTCTTGAAAATTACGACCTCGTAACTCTTTCCGCTTGTGAAACAGCAGTAACATTCAATCTCACAGAAGGTTGGCCGGTAACAACTGCCTCAGCGTTTAGAGATATAGGTATTCCTTCGGTTATTGCAACCCTATGGCAGGTTGATGATGCAGCAACATCCACCTTGATGACGCGGTTTTACAACAACCTTAAAACCATGAATAAAACAGATGCACTACGTGAAGCACAGCTCTATCTATCAACAGCCGAAGGTTACACACATCCTTATTTCTGGGCGCCGTTTTTGCTTGTTGGTTCGTGGAAGTAATTTATGTTTTTTGGAGTCCCGTTTATTCGGGACTCCAAAAAAACATTTAAAGATTTACAACTCAATCAACTTATCTATTAAAGTATGGATTAATTTCGCAAACATTTTTTCTACTAATCCTGCTCTGTTTCCTAAAACTTCTTATACTCTACCTTTATTCCAAAAAATCTGTAAAGATTTTCGCTTGACATTATTATAAATCTTCGTAATTTTCTCACAACAATCTTACCCTTGAGTCAAAAGCTTAAGTGGGCAATGGAATAATCCTTCTCATAAAGAAGTTTCAGAGGTTATTACGATTTGGGCAGAACAAAATCTCTCTTCTAACAGCAGGGTTTGGGCACTTCCCTGCCGGCCCTATTTCTATGCAAAAAATTCTCCTCAATTTTCCTCTTTTCCGTTTCAATACCTCCCATCCTCATTTACACCTTGGTTATTTCATAAATTCTCTAACAATTATTTTATTAAAACATTTTTAGCATAACGGAGTATGTATGTCAGAGTACATCAAAAATCTCATAGCCGAAGTAAAGGCAAAAAATCCCGCAGAACCTGAATTCCACCAGGCAGTAACAGAAGTTGCTGATTCGTTATCAGTTGTACTGGATAAAAATCCTGAGTACAGACGTAAAAAAATTCTTGAAAGAATTGTAGAGCCCGAGCGCGTTATTATGTTCCGTGTTCCCTGGGTTGATGATCAAGGTGAAGTAAGAGTAAACAGAGGTTTTAGAATTGAAATGAACAGCGCCATTGGACCTTATAAAGGCGGTCTTCGTTTCCATCCTTCTGTAAATTTGGGTATTTTGAAATTTTTAGCTTTTGAACAAGTTTTCAAAAATAGTCTCACTACTCTCCCTATGGGTGGTGGAAAAGGTGGTTCCGACTTTGACCCTAAAGGAAAAACCGATAACGAAGTAATGAGATTTACACAAAGCTTTATGTCGGAATTATTCCGTCACATAGGTCCTGATACCGACGTTCCTGCAGGTGATATTGGTGTAGGCGGACGTGAAATTGGTTTCTTATTTGGCATGTACAAAAAACTTCGCAATGAATTTACCGGTGTGCTTACCGGAAAAGGCCTCAATTGGGGCGGTTCTAAAATCCGTCCGGAAGCAACCGGTTACGGTGCGGTTTATTTTGCACAAGAGATGCTTAAAACAAAGAGTCAAACCCTTGAAGGTAAAAAATGTTTGGTTTCAGGAAGTGGTAACGTTGCTCAATATACAGTGGAAAAAATTCTTCAACTCGGCGGCACAGCTCTTACCCTGAGCGATTCCAATGGTTACATTTATGATGAAGCCGGTATTGATGCTGAGAAACTTGCATTTCTTATGGATCTGAAAAATGTTAAACGCGGCAGAATTAAAGAGTATGCTGATAAATACTCAACTGCGCAATATTTTGAAACCGACCCATCTGCTCAGTTTAATCCACTTTGGAATCACAAAGCTGATTGCGCATTCCCATCGGCTACACAAAATGAAATCAATGCAGTAGATGCTGCTAATTTGGTTCGCAATGGAATCTATGTAGTATCTGAAGGCGCAAATATGCCCACAAATCTTGATGGCGTTAACGTGTTTGTTGATTCTAAGATTCTCTACGCTCCCGGCAAAGCTGCTAACGCAGGCGGTGTTGCAGTATCCGGACTCGAAATGTCGCAAAACAGTATGCGTCTTGGATGGGGACGTGAAGAAGTAGATGCTCGTTTACAGACCATTATGAAGGATATTCATGCTTCTTGTATCGCAGCTTCAAGCCGCTACGGCCTCGAAGGTAATTATGTTGCAGGTGCTAACATAGCAGGATTCCTTAAGGTGGCCGATTCAATGATTGATCAAGGAATCGTGTAATTAAATCCCTTATTTTCTGATTGTTTTACAGCGAGGAATCGGTTATTTTTTAATCCGATTCTTCGCTTTTGTTTTATTAATATGATGTACAATGTCAATCAAAACACCCTCTACTTCCTGGGTTGAACACGGTTACGGAACTCGCTTTCAGGGTTTCCAAAACCTTATGCGCCAACGAGTCCGTGATATTCTTCTTGTTTCGAGTTTATACGATTTGTATTTATTCGAAGAGGATGGACGGCTTTATGAATTAATACGTAACGAGTATTTAGGTTTGCAATTAAGCCACGCACCTGAACTCTCTCGAGTTTCATCCGGGTACGAAGCTCTCTCACTGCTAAAAAACGAAGTGGTTAAATTTGATCTCATCATAACAACTCTACACATTGAGGATATGACTCCCATTCAGTTCGCTGAATTATTAAAACGTGAAAACATTGATACACCCTTGATTCTCCTTGCCTTTGATAATCGTGAATTGAACGATCTAATTACTTACAACGATATCTCTGCTTTCAATAAACTTTTTATTTGGAACGGCGATTACCGACTTATCATTGGTATTGTTAAGTTTATTGAAGATACTATGAACATTGACCACGATACTAAAATTGTTGGTGTTCAATCCGTTATACTCATTGAAGATAACATTCGCTACTATTCATCATTCCTACCAATTATATATACCGAGCTTATCAAACAATCAAAGCGTTTAATTTCGGAAGGAATAAATCTTTCGCACAAATTCCTCAGAATGCGTGCGCGCCCAAAAATAATTCTCTGTTCTTCGTACGAAGAAGCATGGGAACACTTCAAGGAATATGAAGACTATATACTTGGTATTATCTCCGATATCGATTTTTATAAAGAGGGAAAACTACATCGTCGTGCAGGCATTGAGTTTGCGGAGAAAGTGAAAGAATTACACGACGATATACCCATTCTCCTTCAGAGCTCCGATTCCTCCTACGAAGATGAGGCCAAGCGAATGGGAGTTTCCTTCCTTCGTAAAGGGTCACCAACTCTCATGCAAGAGTTGCGTGATTTTATGGTGAAATATTTTAGTTTTGGCGATTTTGTTTTTAAACTGCCCACGGGCGAAGAGGTTGGCAGAGCAACTGATTTAAAATCTATTACCGAGCAACTGCAAGTGGTACCTGATGAAAGTCTTGTGTATCATGCTGAGCGAAACCACTTTTCGAATTGGTTTAAAGCACGTACAGAGTTTTGGCTTGCCGATAGGGTGCGTCCAAAAAAGGTAAGCGATTTCGCCTCACCTAACGAGCTGCGTGCAATGCTACTTACTATGCTTGTTGAGTATCAGAAAGTACGCCTTCGAGCAATCATTACTGATTTTGATGAAACTACATTCGACCCCACCGGTAGCTTTTCGCGTATTGGGGGTGGTTCATTAGGTGGTAAAGCCAGGGGACTCGGATTTCTAAAGAACTTATTCAACAACTATAACATTCGTACCAAATATGAGAGTGTGAAGATTGCAGTGCCAACTGCACTGGTAATCGGCACGGATGTTTTTGATCAGTTTTTAGATGATAACAATTTACGCTCGTTTGCCTTAAACACCAATGACGATGAACTGATAAAACAAAAATTTATGGAAGCCGAAAACTTCCCCCTCGAGATTGAACAACAGCTCAACGTGTTTTTATCGCTCATTAAAACTCCACTTGCTATCAGGTCATCCAGTCTTCTCGAAGACTCGCAATACCACCCCTTTGCCGGTGTTTATGCGACCTATATGATTCCTAATAATAGTCCAGAAAATGACGAACGATTACAGGAACTGCTTACCTCTATTAAACTGGTTTACGCGTCAACTTTTTGTGCCGATGCAAAGGCGTATATTGACGCTACTGCATACCGCCTCGAAGAAGAGAAAATGGCAGTTATTGTACAATGTATGGTAGGAACGTCGCATTCATCAAGATTCTATCCGGATATTTCGGGCGTTGCTAAATCACATAATTTTTATCCGATAAGCCCCATGAAAGCGGAAGATGGTATTGTTGCTCTTTCACTGGGTCTTGGCAAAATGGTGGTAGAAGGCGGACAGGCATTAAGGTTTTGCCCAAAGTACCCTAACCATATCATTCAATTGCATTCCCCCAAAGAGGCCTTAGCAAATAACCAAAGAAATTTTTATGCGATTGACTTAACTAAACATGCTGAGTACAAACAGGGTTTATTTACTGATAGCGTTAAAAGCTTTGATATTTCAAGCGCGGAACAAGACGGTTCGCTGCAATATTCGGGTTCAACTTATTCCCCTGAAAACGACAGAATTTACGAGGGTATTTTCCGCGATGGAATTCGTCTTGTTTCCTTTGCTCCCGTTTTGCAACAAAAATTATTTCCGCTACCCGAAATTCTCGAATTGCTTATGGATATGGGAAAATGGGGTATGGGAACGCCCGTTGAAATTGAGTTTGCTGTGAATATCAATCGCGATGCAAATTCACCTATAGATTTTGGTGTGCTTCAGATGAGGCCATTGGTAATTGGACAAGAAGTCTCCGACTTAAACATTGATGATGTTAACCCGAGCGAAATACTCTGTTCATGTGGTGAGGTGATGGGGAACGGAATATTGAGCACAATTAAAGATATAGTGTTTGTTGACTTTAACATATTCGACCGCTCCAAAACCAGAAACATTGCTGCAGAAGTGAGTTATTTTAATACAAAGCTCATTCGTGAGGGTGTACCTTATATTCTGATAGGACCCGGAAGATGGGGCACACTCGATCCCTGGTTGGGCATACCGATTACTTGGTCACAAATATCGGGTGCACGCACAATAGTTGAAGCAGGGATGAAGGATATAGCTGTGGCTCCTTCGCAAGGTTCGCATTTTTTCCAGAATATTACCAGCTTTATGGTGGGTTATTTTAGCGTTGGTTTTAACGATAAAAAATCGTTTATAGATTGGGATTGGCTCCACAATATTCAACCCCAAGAAAGTAAACAGTTTGTACATCATTTGCGTTTTGAAAATCCGCTTACCGTTAAAATGAATGGCAAGCACAATCAAGGTGTGATAATAAAACCGGAGATTTTGCCAAATGGATGAAACCACACGCGATACCGCGGTAACACACTGTCCCCACTGCTTAACCCCCTTAAGTAAGTGGGAGCAAATCTTGCTTCAAGTAGATAGGGCAATGGTTTGCAAACATTGTTGGCACAGAATAATAATACCGCAAAAATCCGAAAAACCGGAAACTAAACCCAAAAACGATAAGCAACAAGGAAGAGAAGAATGAAATCCTACAACTCATTTGAAGTAGCTCAGGAGCATATTCTTGAGGCAGCCAAGGTATTAAAACTTGAGTCGCGTATTGTTGACCTGCTTATCTGGCCACAAAGAGAATTTAAGTTCACTATACCTGTTAAATACGACGACGGAAGTTCTGCCGTCTATCACGGATATCGCATCCAATACAATACTGCACGCGGACCGGCAAAAGGTGGCATTCGTTTTCACCCTGATGAAACAGGGGACGTTATACGTGCTTTGGCTTCTTGGATGACCTGGAAAACAGCCGTTGTAGATCTTCCGCTTGGAGGCGCCAAAGGCGGTGTTATCTGTAACCCCAAAGGGCTTTCTAATAATCAACTCGAAAAAATTGCCCGGGCTTATGTTAGGGCTATTGCCGATGTTATTGGTCCCGATAAAGACATTCCTGCTCCGGATGTTTACACTAATCCACAGACAATGGCTTGGATGCTCGATGAGTATGAAGTTATAACAGGCAAACACTCCCCCGGTGTTTTTACCGACAAACCGTTAGGTTTAGGCGGCACAGAAGGCCGGCGCGATGCAACCGCACGCGGCGGTGTATATGCCGTGCGAAATGCATGTGTTGATCTCGGAATTTCGCCGCATGGTACTTACGCCATTCAAGGATTTGGTAATGCCGGACAGCGTGCAGCATTACTCCATAAAGAACTTCTCGGCGGAGGAACATTAGTTGCTGTTTGTGATTCGAGTGGAGGAATTTATAATAAACATGGACTCGACCCCAAGGAATTGGTAACATACAAACTCACTAACGGGTCATTAAAAGGATTCCCCGGGGGTGACCCGGTGCATCGCGATGATATTCTTGGCTTAGAGGTAGATATTCTTTATCCCTCTGCTCTTGAAAATGCGATAAACGAAAATAATATGCACTCAATTAAAGCTAAAATTGTATGCGAATTAGCTAACGGCCCAACAACCCCCGAAGCCGATAAATATTTATACGAGAAAGGAATTTTTGTACTCCCCGACATTTTAGCAAGTGCCGGAGGGGTTATTGTATCCTATTTCGAAATGGTACAAGATCGCTATCTTTATTTCTGGAGTGAGGAAGAGATTCACAAAAAGCTCGACCAAGCAATTACGAAGGCATACAATGCCGTACGTGAAACAAGTTTACAAAAAAGAATTCATCCGCGTTTGGCTGCTATGGTTGTGGGTGTTGCCCGCGTTGCCGAAGCTATTACCTTGCGCAGTTGGATTTAATTACAAAACGTAACCCTTGATGAATTGAGGAACTATGGATATTAAAAACAAATCAGTGCTTATATTAGGCGGCTGGGGTCTTGTGGGCAGAGCAATAACTCGCAAGATTATGAAAGAGCAACCTAAACATATCATCATTACATCGTTGAAAAAAGAAGAAGCCCTTTCAGAAGTGGAATCGCTTAAATTAGAATTCCCTAAGCAGCCCAAAGGTTTTTTTATACCTTGGTGGGGAAATATACTATCGCGTGATGAGTTTAAGGACCGCGATAGAGGCGAACTTCTCAGTAACCCCGAAACCAGAAAAGTTTTGGTGAAAGATACTTTAGATGATTTGAATGACGACATTCTAAAAAACTCATCACTCTATAAATTACTTACAAAATACAAACCCGATGTGGTTATTGATTGTATCAATACTGCTACGGGAATTGCATACCAAGATATTTATTCACTCTATAAAACCATTCGGCCATTGCTCGAAGACACAAAAGGATTTACAGCACTTGCTGCAGAAACCGAGCGGCTATTAGCGAGTATGTACATCCCTCAACTGATACGACATATGCAAATTTTGTACAATAGTTTGCACGCCTCCAAAACAACCATTTATTTTAAGATTGGAACAAGCGGAACCGGTGGAATGGGTTTGAATATTCCCTATACCCATTCCGAAGAAAAGCCCTCGCGCGTGTTGCTTAGTAAATCTGCCGTAGCAGGTGCTCATACGTTGTTATTGTTTTTAATGGCACGCACTCCTGATTCAGCAATTATTAAAGAGATTAAACCAACAGCTGCTATAGCTTGGAAGAAGATTGAATTTAATTCAATCAAACGCCGTGGTAAAGCAATTGAATTGGTGGATGTAGATTTTAAAGAAGCCGAAAATCTTACAGAGGTTTTCTCTGCAAAGCCCAAAAAACAATACCGAACCTCAGGAGCCCCACTGCGCTCTGTTTACATAGATACCGGCGAAAACGGTATTTTTTCGCGAGGTGAGTTCGAGGCAATAACCGCTCAACGGCAAATGGAGTTTGTAACCCCCGAAGAGATTGCAGAAAATACCATTTTTGAAATTAAAGGCGGTAACACAGGTCACGATGTAATTAACGCACTCGATAACGCTTCGTTACACCCAAGTTATCGTGCCGGATACTTACAACACTTTGCTGTAAACAAAATGGCGAAGCTCGAAAAAGAGAACAATGTATTTTCGGTTGCTTTTGAGATGCTCGGACCCCCTCGCCTATCGAAGCTCTTATTCGAGATTCACTTACTTAAATTATGTTATGGCACTCTCGATGCAATTCCAAAGCAACAACCTTTAAAAGTTTCAGAGAAAATTACTGCCTTATTAAATGAAAACGATGCTCTTCGTAATGAGATTCTTTCAATAGGAATTCCAATCTTATTACCCTCAGGGAAACAATTACTGCGTGGAAACGACATTAAAGTCCCGCGTATTAATGCACCGGTAAAAACCACACCTAAGCTCATTGAAGATTGGGCAGCCGCAGGGTGGGTGGACTTACGGGTAAGCAATTGGAAGCGTTGGATAAAGAGAGTAAAGGACTTAATTGCCGAATCTGAGACCATACCCGTTGAGGATACAAGCTCACAACACGTGCGTAACAAAGAATACTGGAATAACTATCAAGAAATCGATGTTGGTAGGGTAGTCAGCTGGATATTCATCCATGAGGAAAAAGGCACAAGGATGAAAGATTAAAATTTCTTCAATTGGATGCAGAGGGCTGACTTTTGTCAGCCCTATTTTTTTCACTCCTCAGGCATTACAATCCATAAAATTATATAAACTAAAATCCCCGGGAAAGCAGAGCTAAGGACTGAAAGTAGTACATATCCTATACGCACCAAGGTTGAATCAATGCCAATCAACTTTGCCAAGCCACCACAGACACCAGCTATTTTTTTGTCGGTTCGGGAACGTGTTAATCCCATGAGTATCTCCATATGAAAGTTTGAGGTAATGTTTCCACAAATGCAAACATTAATGATTAAGAAACCTAAAATAAAAAAGATTTCTTTTCAACACCAATCTTTCTTTGAAATCTTTCAAAGAAATACTAACTTGAAAAGTTAAAATATAGAGAAAGTTTGAGGTAACAGTGGAAAGTAATGTTGAGGAAATTCTTAAAAAAGCAGATGAGCTTTCCTCCCCCATTAACTTTGAACAAAATGAGATTGCAATGATTCTCGCCGCGGGTCACGGGAAGAGAATTAAATCGCAAAAATCAAAAATGCTTCATCAAATCTACGGTCTCCCCACCGTGGAAAGGGTATATCGTGCATGCGCCGGCAAAGATTCTTCGATGAATGCTGTGCTTGTTGTAGGTATTAAAGCAATAGATGTTATGTCGGTTATTGGTAAACGTGGTTCAATTTCGTTTGCATATCAGGCAGAACAAAAAGGTACAGGGCATGCGCTACAGGTAGGAATTGAAAGAATTGGCAACGATAGTTTCAACGGCACTCTTTATGTGCTTCCCGGAGATATGGGGTTGCTCGACCGCGAAACAATGGATATGTTCCGAAAAGAATTTAGATCCTCATCCTCTGATATGATGGTGCTTACCGGATTGTTTGATGGACCTCCTGAGTTGAATGCTTATGGTAGAATTATTCGCGTTAAAGCAACTGATAAGCTGGGAAATTCCGCCGGTCCTGATTTCAACAAAGTAATTGAGATTATTGAAAATAAAGATATTCAAGCACTTGAAGAAAATGGGGTGTACGAGACTGCATACAACAGCAAAATTTATAGCTATTCCAAAGAAGAGTTAATAAATAATAACGAATTTAATTCGGGTGTTTATGCATTTGATTATCAAAAGCTCTTAAAACTTGTTTATAATCTGGGCAGCCAAAATGCTCAAAATGAAATTTATATAACAGACCTTATAAAGCTTTTTAACGATGCCGGGCATAGTGTTGCAGCCGTTAGCCCAAAAGACCAACGTGTGGTCATGGGATTTAATGATAAATCGGTACTAAAAGAAATGGATACCATTTATCGGCAAGGCATTTACGAAAAAGTAGGAAACATTCTCGAAATTGACGACCCGGAAGATTTCTTTATAGATGAATCTGTTATTGAGCAAATTCTTGAGATGGACGCTAAAGGTGTGCCCCTCGAAATTAAAATCGGTAAGGGTGTTCATATCGGCAAGGGTGTAAAACTCAACTACAATATTAAAATGTATAAAAACGTTTTTGTATCAGGCAATATTGCTTTGGGTAAAAATGTAATTATTTATGAAAACGCATATTTAAGTTGCTACCCCAATCAAAAGTTTGTGGTAGGTGATAATGTGGAAATTTTGTGGGGAAACATTATTAAAGGAAGCGTTTTGATAGGAGATAATTGTCGTATTGAATCTTCCGTTAATATAACCGGCTCAGATGATTCACCAACCATACTCGGCAAAAATGTACTGATTAAAGGTACAAGCTACATTTTTGGCACCATCATAGAAGATGATGTAAAAGTAGAGCATAGCGTATTGGTGCGCAAAAAGGTTAATCGCGTTATTAAACGTAATGGCAAAGTACAAGAAGTAAGATATTTTCTACCTATGCCTGCAGGTCTTGATGCCATTGAGGAGCGTTAAGAAGAAAGAAAGATCATTGGTTTAAAATGACAAAAGAGGGCTTTAAGTTTACTTAAAGCCCTCTGAGTTTTAAACGTAATGTACGTTACGCTGTCGCTTTGTTTTCGGCGAGGAGGTCGTTAACGTAAAGAGTAAGGGCCGCTTTTTTTCTTGCTGCGTTATTTTTGTGAATACGACCTTTATCTGAGATTTTGTCGATAAAGCCAACAGCTGTACGATAAATATTTTCAACTGTTGCCGCATCAGCAGCATATACGTTTTTAATTAACGTCTTCATTCTTGAGAGAGAGCTTTTATTAACAACTCTTCTTTTCTCGGTAGAACGGATTCTCTTCTTTGCAGATTTATGATTAGCCATAATTTCGTTTATTACTTATAAAAATTTTAACTGAGCCGTGAAAAATAACAAATAACACCAAAACAATCAAATTTATTTCGAAAGGATTTCACGTCCCATCCCCTTTCTCGCCTGATGAATAATCACAACTCATTTATTAACATAAGGTTAGAAATTTTTCTTCAACCCTAAAATCAAGAAAATAAAGCTGTCCAACCTCTCATGTAAGTTGATTATACACCCTGTTAATTCGTATATTGTTAGTTGGTTTATTAATTTTTCCCCATATATGAGAGAAAACGTGGCTGTTTTTCCGATTCGATTAGTTTCACTATTTATATTTTTTGTAACTCTTAGTGCAAGTTTTTATGCTCAAATTGTTTTTCAGGAGTTACCTGGTTCCCTTAGCGACCCAAAAAATCTTGAATATTTAGAAAAATCCTCTTCTCGATCAATTATTTTGCTTAATGGCTCGTGGAGGGTTTATAAAGCAGATGAAGACCGAAATAACGGTGTAACTGTTAAAGTTCCTTCGCAGTTTGAAGGCGAAGCCCCGTTAGTATTTGAGAAAAGTTTTTCCCTAAATGAACAAGAATTAAATAACAGTGTTATTGAATTTAATTTTTCGGGAATTAGCTATTCTGCAGAGATTTCGATTAATAACCTCAAAAATGTTTATCGCCATCCCGGGGGTGACTATCCGTTTAGCTTCACCATCACGAGAAATGCTCTACGCTCAAGTGGTAACAATGTAATTTCGGTTACAGTATATCCTTCACTTGATAGCAAAAACTCTATTCCGGTTAAACAGTCA
The DNA here is from genome assembly GCA_937996765.1 of uncultured Ignavibacteria bacterium. Classification (GTDB taxonomy): domain Bacteria; phylum Bacteroidota; class Ignavibacteria; order Ignavibacteriales; family Ignavibacteriaceae; genus CALKUG01. The sequence goes on along the minus strand of CALKUG010000217.1, from coordinate 16,611 downwards.
TTTTTATTCCCCGAGCAACACGGTGGCATTTTCCGCGATGTTTTTATTAAAAAACTACCAACAGTTTTTATGGGTGATTTTTCGTTTTCTTCAAAAACAAACGCCCAATCTTCTTCTATCAGAGTAAAAACTGTGATTAGTCACAACGACTTTAAAAAAGTTCGGGGTGAAAATTATAAAATTGTTTTAGCAGTCCAAGATATTTACGGCTCTGCTATCTCTACACCTGCCGAGTTTTCGGCAACCGTAGCCAAAGGCAGAGAACTTTCATTCGATCAAAGTTTTTCAGTCTCCGGCTTTAAACTGTGGGAGCCCGGCTCTCCTGCCACATATATGCTCTCCGCTAAACTCATTGACAGCTCCGGGGTTATTGATGAGATAATTAAACCGATAGCGTTTTATAACTTTACTATTGGTAACCAGGGTCCCGAACTTAATGGCAAACCATTTTCTGTGCGTGGGGTAACATACGTTGCGTCCAATCTGCATTTTGGTAAAATGTCCAGTTACGATAAAATGGAATCGGATATGCGAATGATACAAGAACTGGGATTTAATTCAGTTCGGTTTGCTTATTCAACTCCACACCCTTATTTGCTTTATCTCGCATCAAAACTTGGTTTACTTGCGTTTATAGAATTACCCATTGGCATAGTACCAACCGATTTGATAACCGGTAACTTATACACCGAAAAAAGTAAAAATTTCTTAATCTCTTTTTCCAAATCTTACAAAAACTTTTCTGCAGTGGCCGCTATAGGCCTGGGCTCGGGATATAAACCATCTCTTGCAGAACACACTTCATTTTTATCTGCACTTGCAAGCACCTCCAAGTCAATATTAGATAAACCTGTTTATGCACTCTTTGCCGAAAAGGTTACAACGCCCATTACAGGAATTGATTATTACGGCATACAACTACTGAATACATCTGTATCCGAAGTTGATGAGCAATTTAGGAAGATGCAGGAATCCTTGGGTAAATCGCGGGTGTTTATAGGGTCAGCTGCATATTTTACTTCAAACGGTAGCTCCGACGGATATACCAATGAGTTTTCTAATGAAGCTCAAGCCAAATATTACGACGACTTGTTTTCATATGCTGACGAAGTAAACGAAACAGGATTTTTTATTCATTCTATGTTCGATTATCGCTCAGAGTTTCATTCTATTGTCAGTGGCTACAGTTACGACAAGGTAGTACATCTCGGCATTTTAGGAGAAGACAGAAATACTAATCGCCTTTCGTATAGAACACTTTATGCCAGACTTCATAACCAAGAAAGAATCACCATTCCGCTTGGTGCTCAGTCCGATAGTGCACCCATGGTATTTGTTATTTTTGGGTTGTTTATTGCATTATTAGTAGGATTTTTATTCAACTCGGGCAGAAAATTTCGCGAAGACGCCTCGCGTGCTTTACTGAGACCTTATAACTTTTTTGCAGATATACGCGACCAAAGAATTATATCGGGATTCCAAACTACAGTTATGGCGTTGATTATCTCTACGGTTATGTCACTTCTTCTTTCTTCAGTTTTGGCATCGTTGAGAGATAATATCTTTTTTGAGAATGTACTTCTCTCTCTCGGATCAGATACCATAATGAAATTTGTGAGTTATCTCGCATGGAATCCTTTTCAAGCTTTGCTGATTTTGACTCCGGTTATTTTCATTAAATTGCTGTTTCTCACTATTTTGGTAAAATTTGCTTCTGTTTTTGTACAAACAAAAGTTGATTTAAGCAACTCCTATTTTGCTGCTATTTGGTCGTTTCTACCATTTGTATTAACAACACCATTAGCAATTATCTTATTTAAGATTTTAGGAAATCCCATTGTAGCACCCTACGTGTATTTGGTATTACTTCTTTTTGTTGTTTGGTCGTTGATGCGTCTCATCAAAGGCATTTATGTAATATTTGATATCAGACAAGGAGTAGTCTATTTCTACTCATTTGTAGTACTTGTTGTTGTACTCGGATTGTTCCTGCTTTATTTCCACGTAACTAATGCAGCATTAGACTATCTCATCTATACTATATCAGAATTTAAGGTAAGAATTTAAGAGTGTATCTTTCAAAACTTGAGATTTTTGGATTTAAATCCTTCGCTAACAAAACTACTGTAACATTCACACCCGGCTTAACCGCTGTTGTTGGTCCAAATGGTTGCGGTAAAACCAATATTGTTGATGCTATTCGTTGGTGTCTTGGAGAGCAAAAAAGCTCTACCCTACGCTCCGACAAAATGGAAAACGTTATTTTTAACGGTACATCACAGAAAAAACCCATGGGTATGTCCGAGGTATCGCTTACTATAGTGAACGATAAAGGACTTCTCCCTTCCGACTATTCTGAAGTTGTTATTACCCGTCGTATTTTCAGAAGCGGTGAAAGTGAGTATTTACTCAATAAAAACATCTGCCGTCTAAAAGACATCACCAACCTATTTATGGATACCGGTATGGGTGCAAATGCCTATTCCGTTATCGAGTTAAAAATGGTTGAAATGATTTTGGGGAGTAAAACCGATGATAGACGTAATATGTTTGAGGAAGCCGCAGGAGTTAATAAATACAAACTTCGCCGGCGGCTAACACTTAAAAAACTCGAAGATGTAAAGGGCGACCTCAACCGCGTAAACGATATTGTAAGCGAAGTTGAGAAAAAGGTTGCATCGCTTGAGCGTCAAGCCAAAAAAGCCGATAAAGCCAATCAACTCAAAGAGCAGATTACCAATCTTGAACTTGAATACTCCGAGAAGCTCCTTTCGCAAATGATGCAAAGTAAACTCGCATTCGAGGATAAAAGAGCTGAACTTACTCGGCAAAAAGATTCGATGGAAAGCGAACTTGTTTCTCTCGACGAACAACTTTCATCGGTGAGAGAAGAGTTGTATGAAACAGAAGCTGCTTTAAAGCATAAACGCATTGAAACTGCGGCACATCGAGAGAAGATGTTTAAGGTGGAGCAGCAAATATCAATTTCACAGGAGAGGAAAAAATCACTTTCTCAGAATATTGATAAATATAATCGTGAACTTGAAGAGCTTGGTACTCAACTCGAAATAACAGAAGACAGCATTATAGATTCCGAAGAAAAGATAATTGAGTTCGAACACTCTATTAAATCCAAGCTGGCGGAAAAGGAAGAATTAAAATTAAAAGTTGAGAGTTCTAAAACCGCTCTCGAAAACAAAAAGTTTGAAGTTAAAGCTGTCTCACAAGAAAGCATTGAACAGTTTAAACAACTAAATTCTAAGCAAAACGATTTACAGAATCTTGAACGAGCCATCAAGCGTATTGAGGGCGTTATTGAAAAATCCAATACGAACATCAGTCGCTTAAGCACTATAGTTGAACAACATACCACTTCTCTTTCAGAGCTTTCAACCGACAAATCGGAAGTAGAACTATCACTTGCTGAGGCCGAAGAGGATTTGGCACGTCAACAAAATCTCCGCGAGGAGCTTGAGGCCGAGCTAAAACAACTCACCGAACAAGAATTGCAAGAGCGCGGCGTAATTAATGAAATTAACAGTAAAATTTCATTCCTCAAAAGTTTAATTGATAATTTAGACGGGATCTCAAAAGGTACTAAATCCCTTCTCGATGATTCATCGTGGAACAATGACGATAAGCAGATTATTGCAAACCTGGGTACTGCGTCAGAAGAGTATAAATTTGCGGTAGAAGCTGCAATTAAGAATAATCTTTCCAATATCGTAGTAAATTCATTAAGTGATATTAAATCAGCAATTGAACGCCTTGAAGCCAACAGCGGTGGTAAGGCTTCTTTTTATCTTTTAGATACAACTGAAATCAAAAAATCGTTTGTAGAAAAACTTCACGAATATTTTGACAACAAGAAAAAGAAAAAGCTTGAAAGCAGTGCCGGATTTTTAGGTTGGGCACATCAATTTGTTCAAGTTGAGCAATCTTACAGAAAAGTTTTTACACAACTACTCGAACAAGTTGCCGTAGCAAGTGATTTGCAGACTGCATTTTCTCTCCGTTCCATTTATCCTTCAATTGCAATTGTTACACTTCAGGGAGATTACCTTTCTCCAACTGGAGTAATTGAGGCCGGAGCTTTGCCGCAGTTAGACGACACAATCTTTGGCAGAAAGACCATGCTCGATTCTCTTTCGCTTGAGCTCCCTCCATTGGAAAGTAAACTTGAAGCTCTTCGTGCAAAAATAGCCGATGTAGAGCAACAAATTTCATCTATTGATTTGAGAACTCTCGCTGATGATATCAGAACTCTTTTTAATGATTTGGCCTCTGTTGAAAAAAAGATTTCACAAAAAGAGTTTGAAAAATCTAAAGCTGCAGAAGAGAAAAAACATACTGAATCCGAAATTGAAGAAAACACTATTCAATTAGTGAATCTTCAAAAAGAGCATAGCGAACTTTCTGTTGTTATAGAGCATAAGTTAAAAGAAAAAGAGGAAGTTGAGTCTCGCAAATCTGCACTCGAAATCAACCAACGTGAATTTGAGGCAGTGTTTAATTCATCTTCACAACAACTCAACTCGTTGAGTATCGAGATTGAACGCAAGAGCGGTGAAAAGAAAAATGCCGAGAACCTTCTTTTACGAAATCGAGAATCTATAACCACAATAACCGCTACTATAGATAGACGAAAAAAAGAAATTGAAAGTGCTACACTCGAACTTTCCACTTTAGATGATATAGTTTCTGATTCTCAGTTCGATTACGACGAACTCCTGCTTGTTCGTGATAAAATTGCAGGTGAGGAAAAAGTTGTAGAAGATAAGTACAAAGAAATTCGTACTAATATTCAAGACCTTGAGCGACAAGTAACCACACTCCGTAAACGACGTGATGATGTTGGTAATCAAATACATTCGTTTGATATCAGTCTTAAAGAAATTGCCATTAAGGTCGAAAACCTCTATAAACATATTCAGCAGAAATATGTTGTTCAGCTTGAAATAAAAGAATTCGATGATTTGGATACTTTCCCATTCTCGCAACGTGAGACTGAGATTAACCAGATGGAAAAACAATTGATGAATCTCGGACCCATTAACTCGCTTGCGTATGAAGAATGGGACGAAGAACGTAATCGGTTAGAGTTTTTACATAAGCAACGAAACGATTTATTTGATTCGGAAAAAGACTTGATTAAAACCATTGAAGAGATAAACACCACTGCGCAAAATCTCTTTATGGAAACATTTGAAAAAATACGCATTAATTTTATTCGTGTATTTCAGAGTTTGTTTAATCCAGGCGATGAGTGCGATCTGATACTTGAAGAAGCAGATGACCCCCTCGAAGGAAACATCCAGATTATAGCAAAACCTAAAGGTAAAAGACCAACCAATATCGAGTTGCTCTCCGGTGGTGAAAAAACACTTACAGCTATTGCATTACTATTTGCAATCTACTTGGTAAAACCTTCGCCATTTTGTATTCTTGATGAAGTGGATGCACCACTCGATGATAGCAACGTTGGTCGCTTCACAAAAATCATTAAAGAGTTTACTGCAAATACACAGTTCATTACTGTAACGCACAACAAAGGTACTATGGAGGCTGCCGATATTCTCTATGGTGTTACCATGCAGGAAGAAGGTGTTTCCAAGATTGTTAGTGTTAAGTTCAATGAGGACTTACAATTTGACTAAACTCCTTGTTCGCACTATATTTATTGTTGCTGCACTGCTCTACGGGTTTTCTTTGCCGATATATGCACAAGATTCACCAACAGAAAAATCAGTTCAATTAGTTCTTGAAACACAAAACCCTGTTAACGTAACTGCGGTAAGCAACCAAGCTGGCGGCTCATTTTTAGTATGGCAAGACGAATTGAGCGCAAAACAGTTTATCGTGAAAGCACTCTTCGTAACCAGCGAAGGGATTCCGGCATTTCGCTCCGATGGTAAAACAGTAGCATCAACAACTGCTTCGATGGAAAATCCCCAAATAATTTCCTCGGGTAATAATGCGGCAGTTGTAATATGGGAAAATGTTTTTAACTCTGACCCCGGCATTTTGTATGCGCAACGAATTCTTTCAAACGGTTCTTTAAGCTGGGGTGAACAAGGACTAAAAATATCCGAAGGCACTCGCGACATCAAAGCCTATTCCGCCGATTCGGATGAAAAAGGTAACGTTTTTATTTCATTCAGTGAGGCCAGTGAAACTTACCAAGGTGTAAACTACATCCGTGTGCAGAGATTGGACCCCGCACGTTCATTTGCGTTTTCAAGATACGGAATGGTAATCGACTCTTCCAATGCATCCAAGAGTTTTTCGGTTACAGTTAGCGACAGAAAAGGTGGTGCTTACTTTATATGGACGAGAACAATTGCCGGACAAACATCGCTTGTTGCACAGCATCTTACATCAAAAGGTAAGCTAAGCTGGAAAAATCCTATCGAAATTTTTTCTACTAAAGAAACAATAGCACACTTTAGTGCCATTAGATCAAGTAGTGGACAGATTTACGTCTATTGGCAGACGGCTGGTAAACAACGACGCTTGTTTCATAATCTTATTGATGTTCGGGGCAAGATACTATGGAAAAACAATTCAATCGAGACTGTTGAAAATCTTTCCGGTACAAACACTAATCCCACAGCTATCTCACAGCGTGATACCTCATTTGTACTTGTATGGAGCAACGAAAATAATAAACAACGGTTGCTTTATGCTCAAAAGTTTTCTGCAGCCGGAAAAGCACTTTGGGGAAATACACCACCTGCTTTGAATTTACCAACTTCATCACAAATGCCTTACGCAATCGAAACCGATGGAAGTGGTGGTATTTTGGTTACTTGGCTTACCGCAACTAACTCAGCAAAAAACCCCGATATCTATTACCAACGTATAGATAGAACCGGCACTATTTACTTCCCCGAAGGTGGCAAAGGTCTTGTTGTAGGTGAATCACCAGGTAAAAGCTATCTTTCATTAACCCCCGACAACGGTGGTGGTGGTCATCTATTTTTTAGAATGCAGCATTTGGCTAATTTCAGCATTTTTTATAAAAAAATATCGGGTCTATTAAAAGGTCTTACACCACTTTCGCCGCTTGTTCTGTTACCGCAAGATAACGGTATTTTGGTACAGTGGTCTGCTGACTCCGATAACCGCCAAGTAAAATATGTTGTAGAGCGTTTTGATGAAAGCGTTGGCTCGGATTCAGCCTGGAGTGAAGTAACTACTTTAGAATCCGGTGAAAAAACTTACTCGTTTATAGATTACCCTCCTAACGAAGGAGTGGTGTATTATCGTGTTCTGCAAATTGATAGTTCACAAACCATTTTACAATCTCAGTTAGCAAAAATTAACTACCATATCTCCGGTAAGGAGAGTTTTTACCTTGCACAAAATACACCGAACCCATTTAGTGATTTTACCGTTATCGAATATAACGTTCCCTATAGAAGACCTGTAACCATCGAAGTTTATAATTTAAAATTCGAAGAAGTATCCAAAATTACTTTCGACCCCGAAAGAACAGGAAAAGGAGAGTTCGAATTCGATGGCAGGGCTCTTGCTCCCGGGGTTTATTTTTACCGATTTTCTTGTGGTGAATTTGTTGAAGTTAAAAAAATGGTAGTAATTAGAGATTAATGCAACAAGCAAACTTTAAACCTATTTCCCCTGATAAACCAATCAAAGTATTTATAGATTTTGATGGCACTATCACCAAACTTGATGTTGGCGAACATATCTTTCGTCATTTTGCACCTCCTGAACTTGTAATGGAAATTATTGCTGCCTACAGAGTTGGCAAAATGAATGCAAAAACTGTTTGGGACAAACTCTTTGCCGTACTACCTGAATTAGATAAAACGGTTTTTGATGACTACATCGAAACTTTTGAAATAGATCCATCCTTTAAAGAGTTTGTCGAATTTGCAAAGAATAACAATCTCTCGCTTATGATTGTGAGCGACGGTTGGGACTATTACATCGAGCGGCTCTTACAGCGAGAGGGACTTGCTCATATTCCACATTTTTCAAACTCTCTTCTTATTTCAGAGTCCGGCAAATGCTCTATCAGTTTTCCCTATACCGATGAAGAGTGCACTTTATGCGGATTCTGTAAACGTAATAAGGTATTGGAAAACAGCGGTGACGAAGAAATCTCCTGCTACATCGGAAACGGTACTTCGGATACTTGTGCAGCTCAGTTCACAGATGTTGTTTTCGCAAAAGACGACTTGTTAAAATTCTGTGAAAAGGAAAACATTAGCTATTATCCATTTGAAAGTTTTGCTGCTGTGCAAAAACGTTTCGAAGAAATTATAAAAAAACAAAAAGTTCGCAGACGCAATCGCTCCAAACTAAACCGAAAAAGTGTCTATCTATTAGGTTAATTCGAGGTAAAGTGAACAAAAAGCAAACCATACTTATTGTCGCCGGTGAAGCATCGGGAGATATGCATGGCTCTGCATTGCTAAAACAATTGCGCTTACAAAACCCCGATGCCCATTTTCTTGGAATCGGCGGTGATACCATGATTGCCGAGGGTTTCGAAGCAATTTATCACATTAATCAAATGGCTTTTTTAGGTTTTTTTGAAGTAGTTAAACACCTCCCTTTTATTCTTTCAGTTAGAAAGCACCTCCTCACTCTTGTTGAAAAATATTCTATCTCAACAGTTGTTCTTATAGATTACCCCGGCTTTAACCTTTCCCTTGCTCGCAAACTCGATTCCTATAATTGCAAAGTTGTTTATTATATTTCTCCTCAATTATGGGCATGGGGACAGCATCGTGTGCAGAAGGTTAAAAAGTATGTTGATACTATGCTTGTTATATTCCCTTTCGAAAAAGAATTTTATCGTTCTCATGGGGTTCAAGCTGAGTTTGTTGGACATCCCCTTGTTGAGAGATTTCACAATTACACGTATGTGAGTCGTGCAGAGTTCTTGTCTAAAATTGGACTGAAAAACGACGATAAATATATTCTGCTCCTTCCCGGTAGCAGAAAGCATGAAATAGAAGAACATTTAGGAGTAATGATTGAAACTGCTCAAAGTGTTTCATTAAAGCACGGACTAAAAGTTGTTATTGCTCAAGCTCCAACAATTTCTGATGAGTTACTGAAAAGTGCACAAAACTTGGGTTTTATTTTTGTGAATGAGCACATATACGATGCAATGAAATATGCCGAAGTTGGACTTATAAAATCCGGAACTTCAACTGTTGAAGTAGCGCTTTCGGGACTTCCTATGGCTGTGCTCTACAAAACCGGAGCAATCACTTATTTTATCGGTAAACTTTTAATTCAGGTTACCTCTATTGCAATGGTAAATATCATTGCCGAAAAGCAAGTGGTAAAAGAATTTATTCAACACGAAGCAAACCCCGAAGCATTAGAGCAAGAATTAACTACCATACTTACCGATAGTAACTACCGCAAAAATATTCTCGATGGGTACAAAGTAGTAAAACAAAAACTCGGTGATTTACATCCGGCAGAAACATCCGCCCAAATTATCACAACAATCATTAAACAAAATGAATAAAGTTTTAAAAGAGAATTTGCAACGTTTCGGAGTTTCACTCGCCCCAAGCCTAATTACCCTGCTTGTTAACTCTCTTTCATTTGTTGAGGTAAACCCGGAGGTTAGACGTTCGCTTGAGTCTGATAAACAAAATTATACTCTCGGTTTTTGGCATGGCAAAATGTTGGCAGGATGGTTTCTTGGCAAACAAAACAACTTTATGGGAATAACAAGTAAAAGCAAGGATGGGGATGTTCTTGCTGGGCTCCTCTCACATTGGGGTTACACAGTGGTTCGCGGCAGTAGTAGCACGGGAGGAAAAGAAGTACTTGAGCATGCTGTTAATTTTCTAAAAACAGGTGGGTCGGTAGCAGTTACCCCTGATGGACCCAAAGGACCGGCAATGCAACTTAAACCCGGAATTGTGGTTGCCTCACATAGAGCAGGTACCCCGATTGTATTGGCGGGTATAGGATATAGCAAGTCATTCCATCTCAAGTCGTGGGATTCTTTTTCCGTCCCCTATCCATTTTCATCCGTTTATATCAAGTACTCAGAACCGTTAAGTGTTCCAGTTGATGCTACTCGCGAAAAAATATCGGAGATAATTTATTCTGTTGAGTCAACACTCAATAGGTTGGAACAAGAGGCAGAGGAAATAGCCAATGCTCATTAAAGTATTCAGATTTTTGTTAATACCGTTCGTTCCACTATATAAACTTGTCATAATACTCAGAAATACCTTGTTTTCGCTTGGTTTTTTTCGTATTTTTGGAGTCAATGCGAAAGTTATATCCGTAGGCAACCTCACGGTTGGCGGATCGGGTAAAACACCAATGGTTGTATATCTCACACAGCTCTTAAAGCAACGAGGGATAAACGTTGGAGTACTTAGCAGAGGTTACGGCCGAAAATCCAAAGGTTATTTGTTAGTATCTGATGGGCAGAACATAAAAACAAATGTTAGCAATAGCGGTGACGAAATGTTCCTCACTGCACTTGAATGTCAGGTACCCGCTGCTGTCTGCGAAGACAGAGTAACCGGAGCAAATCGGCTGATCAACGACACAGGAGTTGATGCCATTGTTTTGGATGACGCCTTTCAACACAGAAGAATACATCGAGATATTGATATAGTAATGTTCGATCAAAGTTTTTTTACCGAAAAAACTCTAAGCAATTCATTGATGCTACCCACAGGTGACTTACGTGAGGGTATGAGTTCTGTTTCTCGCGCCCACATAGTTGTTATCAACCGAAAGTTCTCCGAATTTAAAAATATCAGCCACAATCTTCCAACGCTTGCAAATCAAAAAGTTTTTAATTCTTATTACAGCGTTACCTCATTCACAGATGTTAAATCAGGTACACGTTATGCCTCGGAAGATTTTAAAGATCAAAAAGTTGTACTGCTCAGCGGCATCGCAAATCCCGAAAGTTTTAGACAACAAGTAAACTCACTGGGAATTGTTCCTGTTGGTGAGTTACTTTTTTCGGATCATAATTTTTACAAGCCTGAACAGATACAACAAATCAGAAAAGTTTTTTATGCTACCAATGCCTCTTCTGTAATAACTACACAGAAAGATGCTGTTAAACTCCGTGAATTTTTAACTGAGCTCGACGACATTGATTTGTTTTCGCTCAACATCACAATGGAGTTCGACGAAAAAGAGGCATTCGAAAAACTCATTTTTTCGAAACTTTCTTATAACTAACCCGGGCGATACAGTCGCCGGGCATAATACTATAACTCAATCAGGAGGTTGCTGTAATGGCAAAATCTAAATCCATGAAATATGTCTATTTCTTTGGCGGAAAAAAAGCCGAGGGAAGAGCAGATCAAAAGAACCTGCTTGGTGGTAAAGGTGCAAACCTTGCCGAAATGGTTAATATGGGTCTCCCTGTACCAGCCGGTATCACCATCACTACTGAATTATGTACTTATTACTACGATAACAAACAAACGTATCCCGCAGAATTAAAGAAACAAGTTAAAGACGGTATAGCTAAAATTGAAAAAGCAATGGGCTTCAAATTTGGCGATAAAAACAATCCTTTACTTCTTTCTGTTCGTTCAGGTGCTCGTGCTTCTATGCCGGGTATGATGGATACCATCCTTAACCTCGGTCTTAACGATGTTACCGCTGAAGGTCTCATCAAAAAAACCAACAACCCTCGTTTCGTTTACGATTCGTATCGCCGTTTTGTACAGATGTATGGCGACGTGGTTCTTGGCTTACGTCCTGCCGATAAACACGCAATGGATCCTTTCGAAGAATTACTCGAAGCAAAAAAACACGCTAAAGGCGTTACTTTAGATAAGGATTTAGATGCTGAAGCTCTTAAAGAATTAGTAGCTGAATTTAAAGCAGCTATCAAAAAAGAAACAGGAAAAGCATTCCCAGATGATCCTGAACAACAATTGTGGGGTGCAGTTGGTGCAGTATTCAAATCATGGATGAACGAGCGTGCTATTGTTTACCGCAGATTAAATAATATCCCTGCTGAGTGGGGTACCGCAGTAAACGTACAAGCAATGGTATTTGGAAACATGGGCGAAGATTCCGGTACAGGCGTTGCCTTTACACGCGATCCTTCAACCGGAGAAAACGTATTCTATGGTGAGTATTTATTCAATGCTCAAGGTGAAGACGTTGTTGCCGGTATCAGAACTCCTGAGCCAATCAAAAATCTTAAAAAAGATAACGCAAGATTATACAACGAACTCGAAGCAATTCGTAAAATTCTTGAAAAGAATTATCACGATATGCTCGATGTTGAGTTCACCATTCAACAAGATAAACTTTGGATGCTCCAATGCCGCGTTGGTAAACGTACCGGTTTAGCAGCTGTTAAAATGGCTGTTGATATGGTTAACGAAAAACTTATCGGTATTGAAGATGCACTTCTCCGTGTTGAGCCAAATCAATTAAACCAACTCCTCCGTCCTATTTTTGACGTAAAAGAAAAAAATAAGGCAATCGCTGAAGGTCGTTTAATGGCTAAGGGTCTTAATGCAGGTCCTGGTGCGGCTTCAGGTAAAGTTGCTATGAGCGCTGAAGATGCTGAAGAAATGGCAAAAGGCGGCGTTGATGTAATTTTGGTTCGTGTTGAAACATCACCTGAAGATATCAAAGGTATGCACGCTTCTGTTGGTATTCTTACACAACGTGGCGGTATGACCTCACACGCAGCTCTTGTTGCCCGTCAAATGGGTAAAGTTTGCGTTGCTGGTTGCGGTCCTCTCCAGATTGATTACTCAAAGAGAACACTCAAAGTTGAGAACAAAGACATCGTTATCAAAGAAGGCGATTACATCTCAATAGATGGTTCTACCGGTGAAGTTATTGCAGGCAAACTCGAAACCAGACCTTCGGAAGTTCTCCAGGTTCTTATCGAGAAATCACTTGATCCTAAAAAATCAGAGATTTTCAAGACCTACAATTCGTTGATGAAATGGGCCGATCAATATCGTCGCCTCGATATCAGAACAAACGCAGATCAACCTGACCAAGCAAGCAATGCAATTGCATTTGGTGCAAAAGGTATTGGTCTCTGCCGTACAGAGCATATGTTCTTTGAAGGTGAACGCATTAACCACGTTCGCAAAATGATTCTTGCAAACTCACTCGAAGAAAGAAAAGCAGCATTAAATGATTTGCTACCTTATCAGAGAGAAGATTTTGTTGGTATCTTCAAAGCAATGAACGGATTCCCTGTAACAATCCGTACCTTAGATCCTCCGCTTCATGAGTTCTTACCTCACGCTGAAAAAGAGATCAAAGAAGTTGCTCAGATGCTTAACATAACTGTAGCAAAAGTTAAAGAGAAAATCGAGAACCTTCATGAGTTCAACCCAATGTTAGGTTTCCGTGGTTGCCGCTTAGGTATCCTTTATCCTGAAATAACAGAAATGCAAGTTCGTGCAATATTCGAAGCAGCAGTTGAAGTTTCTTCAAAAGGTATCAAAGTAAAACCTGAAATAATGATTCCTCTTGTTGGAACCGTTAAAGAACTCGAACTCCAAGCTGAAATCGTACACAGAGTAGCAAAAGAAGTAATGGGCAAAAAGAAAATCGCATACATGGTTGGTACCATGATCGAGCTTCCACGTGCCGCAGTAACCGCTAACGAAATAGCTAAAGTTGCTGAATTCTTCTCATTTGGTACAAACGATTTAACCCAAACCGGTTTTGGTCTTTCACGCGATGATTCAGGCAAATTCTTACCTCTCTATGTAGAGAAAGATATTCTTGCTGCTGATCCGTTTGAAGCTATTGACCAAGAAGGTATTGGCGAACTCGTTAAAATCGGTGTTGAAAGAGGACGTAGCACACGCAGTGACCTGAAAATTGGTATCTGCGGTGAGCATGGCGGAGAACCTTCATCTGTTGAATTCTTCCACAGAGCCGGTTTGAACTATGTTAGCTGTTCACCTTTCCGCGTTCCGATTGCTCGCTTAGCCGCCGGCAGAGCTGCAATTATTGAAGCTCGTGCAGCTAAAAAAGCTAAAGCAGTTAAGAAACCCGTAGCTAAAAAAGCAGTAGCCAAAAAAGCGGTTGCTAAAAAGGTTGTAGCCAAAAAAGCTGCTCCTAAAAAAGCAGCAAAAAAGAACTAATTCTTTTTTGAAAACTACTTTTTAGTTTTTATTGTTTATCTAACCCGGGCCATTACAACGTAGTGGCTCGGGTTCTTTTATAACTCAATTTTCACTTGAGGAAAATCATCTATGAAATTATCAGATTTCAGTTATACCTTACCTAAATCTGCCATCGCTAAGTTTCCGTTAGAGGAACGCGATAAAGCAAAACTCATGGTTTTAAACAGAGAAACCAAATCAATTGATACAAAAGTTTTTTCAGATATTACCGACTACTTCCACAAAGGCGATGTTCTTGTTGTTAATGAGTCGCGTGTGTTCCAAGCCCGTCTTTATGGCAAAAAGGAAAAAACTCAAGCTAAAATCGAAGTTTTCCTTCTCAGAGAGCTTAACCATAACGAAGCTATCTGGGATGTAATTGTTGACCCTGCCCGCAAGGTTCGTATTGGTAATAAAATTTATTTCAGTGACGACCTATGGTGCGAAGTTATTGATAACACTACTTCAAGAGGTCGTACTGTAAGGTTTAATCAGCAAGGTAACATCTACAAAGCTGTAGAAAATATCGGACATACTCCGCTTCCTCCGTACATTAAACGTGAAGCTGACGATAAAGACAAAGAATTTTATCAGACCGTTTATGCAAAAGTTGATGGTTCGGTTGCAGCTCCAACAGCAGGTTTGCATTTCACGCCTAAACTTCTTGAAAAACTTCACAAAAAAGGCGTTGAAATTGTACCGGTTATTCTTCACATCGGATTGGGTACTTTCCGTCCTGTTGAAGTAGAAGATTTAACCAAACATCGTATGGATTCAGAGTTCTTCGAAATTCCTGCTTCATCCGCTGAAAAGATTAACAAGGCTATTTCAGATGGCAAAAACGTAACTGTTGTAGGCACCAGCACCACCCGTGCTTTGGAAAGCAGTGTAACAGCCGATGGTTTTGTACGTGCAAATAAAGGTTGGACCGATAAATTTATTTATCCTTCCTACCCCTTCCAAATTGCAGATAGATTAGTTACTAATTTCCATGTTCCCGAATCAACTTTGTTGATGTTAGTAAGTGCATTTACCGGTGAAACCGAACTATTATTAAAGGCATACAAAAAAGCCCTTAAAGATAATTATCGCTTTCTCAGTTACGGCGATGCAATGCTCATTTTATGAGTACTTTTGTTATTATTCCGGCAGCCGGCAAGAGCATTCGTGCCGGCTTCCCTATTCCTAAACAGTTCCTCAAATTCAACAACAAAGAATTGTTGGTTCATACCTGCGAAGTCTTTCAGAACTCCCCCCTTGTTGATAAAATTATAATTGCTACCAACGAAGAATATGTTCACTTAGTGAATTCTTTGGTGGAGAGTTTCAATCTCACCAAAGTTTGCTCGGTAATTGTTGGAGGAAAAGAACGACAAGATTCTGTTTACAACGCACTACGCACTATTGAAGCCGGTGATGGTGATATTGTGGCTGTGCACGATGCTGCACGTCCATTGCTATCACAAGAAGTACTTACCACTGCAATTACCACTGCTCAAGAAAAAGGTACTGCCTTAGTGTGTATGAAAACCAAAGATACCATTCTTTCCACCTCAGAAGGCGAATTTTTTTACCCCGACCGCTCGCATATTTACCAAGTACAAACCCCTCAAGTGTTTGCGTATTCACTGCTCAAAGAAGCTTTTGAAAAAGCTTACGAGGATTCATACTACGGTACCGATGAATCAATGCTTGTAAAACGATTGGGAGCCCCCATCGAACTGGTAGAAGGCAACTTCCTCAACTTCAAAGTAACCACCAAAGAAGACGTTGAACTCATCGGAAAGCTGCTTTGATTTAATGCCCGAGTAGTCTCGGAATTTTGCACCTCCCAAATGTGACAATCAACACAATCAATTCTCCTTGTTCTCTTTAGATTGCTCCAAAAAAAACGGAATACTGATGAAACTAACCCTACAGTTTATTATGCTGTTTGCTATCGTAATTCACGCTCAAAATTATTACATCTCAGCAAGCGGTAACGATTCATTTGGCGGAAAATCTCCTGACAGCGCTTGGCAATCTATTCAAAAACTTAACTCTGTAACTAATGCACTTAAACCTGGAACCACTGTTCACTTCAGACGCGGTGATACCTTTACAGGCGAAATAAAACTGAATGCCAGTGGAACGCCGGGAATGCCAATTTCCTTTGATGCTTATGGTGTTGGTGATAATCCTATTATCAGCGGAACCCAACCAGTTACTAATTGGATTAAAGTAAACGGTAATCTCTGGAAGAGTTCCGGAAAATACCCAAGTTCCCTCATGATGATTGATGGCTCTACGGTACTTCAAGCCGCACGCTACCCCAATAGTGGTTTCCTGCGAATCACATCCGACGGAACGAAAAATTCCTTTACGGATAATTCTTTAATTTTCCCTGCCGGTTATTTCGATAGTGCTAATGTTGCTACTCAACCGGTTGACTGGCAATGGGACCGTGCCAAGGTTTATTCCTCATCAGCAACAGGCA
>CALKUG010000216.1 GCA_937996765.1 uncultured Ignavibacteria bacterium | reverse complement strand
TGAAAAGGTATCGGGCTTTAATTTTTTTAGGAGCAAATATGTTAAATAAAATGAAACTCACCGTGGTGAGCTGCATGTTCCTTTTGGGAACAACCTCTTTAATCGCTTCAGATTTTATGCTTTCCCCTGATTCTCTTTCCTCCGTTACCTTTAATGCTAATATGTCCGTCCAATTAAAAGAAGGAAACTTCAAATCATCCGATGAATTATTCCTCAAGGGTGATATTGATGGCTGGGGAGCAGGTTATAAAATGACAGATTCCGATGGGGATTCTGTTTACACTGTTCAGGTTTCAGGACTCGAAACAGGTAAAGAATACAACCACAAATTCTTCTATACCCCAAGTGGTTGGGAGAGTGACCCAAATAGAAAGTTTGTTGCTTCAAATGGATTAATCGTTTCTCGATATTTTAATGACGACAGCATTTATATCAATAGACAAGATGTTACTGTAAATATTGAATTTACGGCTGATTTAAGGACAATTTTGGGATCAGGTTATGGATATTTTGATGTAGCAACAGACTCTTTGTTGGTTAATGGTTTGGATTGGGACAACATGGGGCGTGATGTTAAAGGAAACAGGAGACTAACTGAAGATCCATTTAACCCGGGCTTTTTTAAAACAACTCTCTCAGTTACCGGGAAATCAATGGATTCTACAAAATGGAAATTCAAGGCCTTCCCTGATAACAAATTTTCAAATGGTGGGTGGGAATTAGGTCAGGATAGATGGATAAACTACCCTATATTAAATTCAAATCTCCAATTAGCAACCATAATTCCAAATATATTTCCACTATCTTCAAATTTAACTAAAGATGCAACTTATGAGTTCTATTTATATTTACCCGAAAAAGCACAGAACTCCATAGATAAATCCTTAATTCCGCGTGATGAAGTAACTTTGATTGGTATTAAGGGAAGTGCTCAAAAACTTGGCGCTTGGTTGGGTTCTTGGGTGCCAAATGATACGGCTGGTGGTACAATGGTAGCAATGAAAGAAATTGTTCCTAATATATGGAAGGCAAAAGTAGTTTTTCCGGCTGGCACACCAATGGGCACGTTTGAGTATAAATTTGGAGCAGAATACCCGGGTGCATCAACCATTCCAGGTGTCACCGGAGGATTCATGGATAATGAAGGAGGTTTTGGGGCTAATCATTTCTCCGCTGTAGTCCAAGGGAATTTGCAAATACTTAAATTAGTTTGGGCTGATTTTATTGGTATGGAAAAGTTCCCAGATTCACTTCTCTCAGTCGAGCGGATTACAGGAGACTTGCCTTTGGAGTTTACTCTTGAGCAGAATTACCCTAACCCATTTAACCCTTCAACGAAAATTCAGTTTTCTCTTCCTACTGAAGGTTTTGTAAATTTAACAGTTTACAACGCACTTGGCGAAGTAGTTGCAAAATTGATAGAAAATGAGTTAACAGCAGGAACTTATAATGTTGATTTTGATGCTACCCAACACGCCGGTGGAGTTTATTTCTACAGCTTACTATACAACGGTACTGTTTCTACCAAAAAAATGGTATTAATTAAGTAATTGCTATTTAAGCATTTCAAAAGCCCGATATCTGAAAAGGTATCGGGCTTTTTTTTTGTGATAATTTTCCTTTGTATAATCTTTGTTCATCCGTAATTTTACATGTCTAACAATTTTCACTAACCGGAATAGGTAAGTAGCATGAAAAAATCTCTCATCACACTTTTTCTCATTGTTTTTATCGCTGGGGCTTTTGCCCAATCACCGCTGGTTAAGCGGGAGTTTAGAGGTGCGTGGATTGCAACCGTTTTAAATATTGATTGGCCGGTATTTGGCTCATCAACAGAAAAGCAAAAACAAGACCTTATTAATCTTTTAGATAATTTAAAAGCTGCCGGAATTAACGCTGTGCTTTTTCAGGTACGTACCGAATGCGATGCGTTGTACAATTCACCTTACGAACCTTGGAGTTACCATTTAACAGGTGCTCAAGGCAAAGCCCCGAGCCCCTACTACGATCCACTTGAGTTTGCAATTGAAGAAGCTCATAAACGTGGAATGGAACTACACGCTTGGTTTAACCCTTACCGCGCAGAGCGTACAGTAGGAGCCTATACGCTTGCTTCAAATCACCCTGCATCAAAGAAGCCCGAATGGACTTTAGTAGCAAAAACCTTAAGAATATTAAATCCAGGAATGGCTGAAGTTCGTCAGTACATCACCAATGTGGTTCTTGATGTTGTAAATAGGTATAATTTGGATGGTGTACATTTCGATGATTATTTCTATCCTTACCCGGAATATGGTTTCACCAATCAAGACGCAACAACTTTTGCAAATGAACCACGCGGTTTTGCAAATGTTGGAGATTGGCGCCGAGATAATGTTAACCTTCTTATTAAAATGGTTCACGATAGTATTCAGGCAGTAAAGCCCTACGTTAAATTTGGCATGAGTCCGTTTGGTATATGGAAGAATGGCGTTCCTTCAGGAATTACCGGTATGGATGCCTATAGTTCAATTTATTGTGATGGTTTGGCTTGGTTGAGAAACAAATCGGTTGATTATATGACTCCTCAGCTCTATTGGAGAATTGGCGGCAACCAGGATTATTCTAAACTTTCATCCTGGTGGGCAGATTCAACAACAAAATACGATGCTCATTTTTATCCCGGTCAAGCAGCATACGTTATGAATACCACCTATGGTGCCTCCGAGATTCACAATCAGATTAGAATGAATCGTGCTAATCCCAAAACAAAAGGACAGGTTTTCTATAATGCAAGTTCGATTCCCGGTAATTATAAAGGCATGACCGATAGCTTGAAGAAGGATTTATATCGCAAGCCGGCTCTTACTCCTGCTATGACCATGCGTGAAAGCATTGCTCCTAATAAACCGGTGAATGTTATTTTTGATAGAGTCCCAGGTAAAGGTTATGCAGCACTGCAATGGGAGCAACCGACACCCGCTTCAGATGGTGACGTTCCAAACCTATACGTTGTATATGCGAGTAGTGCACCAATAACTTCATCTACTATTACAGACCCCAATAACATATTGGATATACAGAACAGACGTCCGGTAACGTTCAAATCACTTGGTTTGGGTGCAACGGTCAATTTAGCTGTTACAGCACTCGATAGAAATTCAAACGAGAGTGATTATACCGCAGGTGTTACGGTTTCTGCACCGGCAGTACCACAACTTGCTTACCCAAATAACGGTATAGATACCATCGGTTCGGCATCGCAGATAAAATGGAATTATGCTGCGGGAGCTTCGTTCTATCAGCTTCAGATTTCCACGGCACAAGATTTTAGCACGGGTGTGGTGGTTAATAACTCTACACTTCAGGATACTGCTTTTTCAGTTACCGCATTGGAAGGTGAAGTTACTTATTACTGGCGTGTTAAATCCCTTAACCTCGCCGGAGAGAGCAACTACAGCGATGCCCGTAGCTTCAAAACGGGATTCCCTAAAACACCGGTGCAATTATATCCGGTTGCAGCATCAAACGTTCCGCTTGATACTCTAATGCGTTGGGAAGCCAATCCGTTGGCTACCGAATACCGTATTCAAATTGCAAAAAGCAATACATTCGATCCTTTGGTGCTTGATACAGTGGTAACGGGTATTAATACTTTAAAGCTAAGAAATCTTGATTTCTTCACACTCTATTTTTGGCGTGTTCAAGCTTCTAACAGCAGAGGCACAAGTAAATGGACTGTGGATTCACGTTTCCGTACAGTTCAGGCAACTGATAATGAAGATTTTAATAGTTTGCCTAAAGAATATACTTTGTATCAAAATTATCCTAACCCGTTTAATCCTTCAACAACCATACGTTTTGCTTTACCAAAGCAAGAAACAGTACACTTGAAGGTTTACGACTTGTTTGGAAGAGAAGTAGTAACATTGATTCAAGGTGATATGACCGCAGGATTCCACTCTGTTGAATGGAACGGAAGAAATTCCGCAAATCAACCTGTTGCAAGCGGTGTGTATGTTTACCGTTTAGTTGCAGGTGATTTTACTTCCGAACACAAGATGAATCTGATTAAGTAAGAAAGAGTTAAGAATTAAAAGTTAAGAATTAAGAATTGAGGCGTGCTTCGCACGATTTTGGCCCCGCTCACCGCGGGGCTTTCTTTTTCCCGAGTCCCGAGTCCCGAGTCCTGAGTCCTGAGTCCTGAGTCCAATTTTTTTCCTATTTTACAGCTTCGTTTTTCCCAAATTAAAAGGAACTCTGATGAAAAGAATTACACTATTGTTTCTGATGCTTACTACATTGGTGATTTTGGCTCAGGAACAAAAAAAGGATGAAGGACCATTAACATCCTCAACTTTTTCGGGATTAAAGTGGCGTAATATTGGTCCGGCTTATTGCTCGGGACGTATTGCCGACTTTGCGGTTAACCCCAATGATTTTAGTGAATACTATGTTGCAGTCGCCAGCGGACACGTATGGAAAACAACAAACTCCGGAACAACTTGGTCGCCTATATTTGATAATCAGGGCTCCTATTCCATTGGTGTTGTGGTAATTGACCCAAATAACCCGTTTGTAGTATGGGTGGGAACCGGCGAAAACAATCATCAGCGCGCTCTTGGATATGGTAACGGCGTATTCAAATCTACCGATGGTGGTGCCTCATGGAACAGTATGGGACTCAAAGACTCCCGTCAAATTGGCGATATCGTAATTGACCCTCGCAACTCGAATATTGTTTTTGTTGCTGCCGAAGGTTCCGTATGGGGTCCCGGTGGAGAACGTGGTCTCTATAAATCAGTTGATGGCGGCAAAACCTGGAAAAAAACACTTGAAATTTCTGAGAACACCGGCGTTAATAATGTAACATTTGATCCTCGTAATCCTGATGTTATGTATGCTACTTCTGAGCAAAGACGCAGACACGTTTGGACAAAAATTGGCGGTGGTCCTGAATCCGCGGTGTATAAATCAGAGGACGGCGGAAACACTTGGTACAAAATTATGTCAGGGTTGCCATCTTCGCACATTGGCGGAACAGATCTCGCAATATCACCTGCAAACCCGGATGTAATTTACCTTTCACTTGAAGCTGCAAATGCGGAGGGTGGTTTTTTCCGCTCTACTAATCGCGGTGCTTCATGGAATAAAATGAGTTCAACCTATTCCAAAGGGCAGTATTTCAACGAGATATATGCAGACCCCAAGGATGTTGATAGAGTGTATTTGATGGATGTTGTATCTAAGGTCACTGAAGATGGTGGAAAGACTTTTAAGAATCTTGAATCTTCAGGCAGACACGTTGATGACCACGCTTTATGGATTAACCCGAAGGATACCCGCCATTTGCTTATCGGTGGCGATGGTGGTGTTTATGAATCGTTCGACCTTGGTAAAACATGGGATTTCAAGGAAAATCTTCCTATTGTTCAGTTCTACCGCGTTAATGTTGATAACAGTTATCCGTTTTACTACGTTTATGGAGGCACACAGGATAACAATTCGATGGGCGGTCCCTCACGTACAACCGGTGAAGATGGTATCGTAAACTCCGACTGGTTTGTAACCAATGGCGGTGACGGATTCTGGACAGC
>CALKUG010000215.1 GCA_937996765.1 uncultured Ignavibacteria bacterium | reverse complement strand
AACTCCGTGTTTTTTACACAGGTTACCAATCGCTTCAAGGTCGACACGAAAACCTGTGAGAAATTGAACAAAGCTAATTGAGAGGAGTTTAGTTTTGGGAGTAATAACTGATTCTAAGTCTTCAAGTAAAACCTTACCGTTTATCGATTTTACAATGTCAATTTCCACCCCTTTGGATTTCAAATTGAGAAAGGGATATACATTTGCGGGGAACTCTATATCGTTAATAATAACTCTATCTCCCCGGCTCCAATGTAAACTCTGTACTAAGTTGTTAAACGCATTGGTAGTGTTGTCAATAAAGGCAATTCTATCAGGGGGACAGTTCAGTAAACCCGATAAACCCTTTTTAGCTTTTGCCATGTATTCCAGAACTATTTTGTAATCATCTATACCGGTAACCATTCTATGGTTCAAATAGGCATCGATTGATTCACGTACCAGTAGAGAGATTGGAGAAATAGAGGCATGGTTGAAAAATATTCTACCATCGGCAATATGTGGGTAAAGGGCTCTTGCTGTGTCGGGTGTTAGTGATTGCATCGTGTTTCTAAAAAATGTTGTCCGTAAAAATACGGGACAAATATTACATATCCGAAATCAAATCTCCTTACTTTAAAATCATTTATGGTAGTCGTTGGTTTTTTCTTGCACTCTAATATTAATTTGGCGTAATTTACTTACAAGAAAAATTACCGCTCAAACGAATAAAATAGAGAGAGATTTTATGAAATATAAAAAGGCAAAATCATACAAATCCCTACCGATTAAAGCCTTGCGCTGGAAATGCGATACTTCGATATTTAATGTAAAAACCACAAAAGAACTTCAACCAATTGAGGGGATTGTAGGGCAAGATCGTGCACTAAAGGCCATTAAACTCGGAATGGGAATTAAATCGCCCGGGTATAATATTTATATTTCAGGACTTTCGGGCACGGGCAAAACAACAACGGTTAAACAAATTTTGGAAACTATCAGTACAGAACAACCTCAGCTGTTAGATTACGCTTACGTGAATAATTTTGGTGAACCGGATC
>CALKUG010000214.1 GCA_937996765.1 uncultured Ignavibacteria bacterium | reverse complement strand
AACAAATCAATCGAGAAAATTACTTCATCAGTACCATTTTTTTTTTTTTTTTGAATGCTGAAGTTTGTAATTCATAGAAATACACACCCGAAGGCATATTGCTTGCATTCCACTGGAATGAGTGTGTACCTGCAGCAATTTCACCATTCACTAACTCAGCTACTAATTCTCCTACAATACTATACACTCTCAATGTACCCTTTGTTGCCTGTGGCACGCTAAAGCTTATCACTGTGCTTGGGTTAAAAGGATTAGGATAGTTTTGGGCAAGTTCGTAAGAAATAACTGTTCCATTATATTCATTGGAAAGTAATGCTTGATTAATAGTGAGGACAATTTCACCCGTGTAAACAAATGAAATTGAATCAACAACCTTCATATCAACTTTGCCAATTCCGGGTACATTATTGATGAGAAGACCTATGGTATCAGGTAGCCCAAGAACTTTACTTGCATCCCATTTCAAAGTAATTGCTTTACCAATTTCACTAGATTCTAATTTGATAGTCCAATTGATAGGTTGTGAAAGTGGGCGGAAATCTTTAGAGAATTTTTCTCCAAAGAATGTAGGATAATTATCACCCGAATTAATAGCCGAAAGTTCAACATATCTGTTTCCGGGGTTGCGTGGAGGACGTGGTGCGTCATATTTTGCATCAAATCCCACAGTTGCATCGTCAGCAAAACCAAGTGTAAACAATCCGTCTATCAATCCATCCACTTGTGCTATCAATGTGATTCCAAGACTTTGCAACTCTTCCATAAATGGTCCGGTAGGAGGCACAACAGGGAGAGTAATCGGTTTCATCACGAGTGAAACGCCTTCCTTTAATACCGATACCCAATACCCTTCTCCCGGGAGTAAAGAAGTTGCCTCAGCATAGCCTTTTGTAGCTATATCATAAGTATAAACAGATTTAACAATCCAACCTGAATCGGCTGCAGCAGCAAAGCTGTACAATGCACCGCCATAAAGTACTTGAAGCTTGTTTACATCAACCGCTCTCACATATTTTCCGCCCACTAAATTAAAACCCTTTACGGTAGCTGCAATTGAGCTGTCCGATACTGTTGCTACACCTCTAAAATCAACCGAGCCATTAGCAAGAGCACCTAACCAATAGGCATTGCCGTAATTCAACGATTGTAATTGAGTATAACCTGAACCTTCAGCGTAACCAAACAAGTAGAATGGATCGCTTGAAAAATCATCCATTAAATTTGTGTTACCCACAAATGGATTGGAAAGCAGTCTCCATCCTGCTACTGCAGGAAAACTTAGACTATCGCCAACAAATGTGTGATAATAATTACCAACCAATTGTGCGTGATTTCCGAGTGAATCTTTAGCTGCTGATTTAAATATCACATTGTGATTGAGGTAAGCTGCAGGTACAGTGTATTCCAATGTAGAATTAGCAATCCCCGCATAAAGTGTATCGTATTTTACACCTTTATCAAAGCTTATGTACAACTCTGATTTAGCTAATCCGCTTCTATCCGAGTTAGGGAAAGTAACAGTAAATTTATCACCTGTCCGAGCTATTAAAGAGCTGTTGGGGGTTATTGTACCCAATGTTGGCGCAGTGCTATCACCATACACAACCATAAACGAGGTTGCAACACTCGAAGGAGTAAATTTAACGGTTGCACCGCCTTTTAATTCAACTCTTTCCTTTGTGGTGAGATTCACTAAATATCTGCCAAAACTTGCAGGAACGCGCGTCTCAGTAAGTATGAGTTGTACCTCTGAACCTGCCGTTGAAACAAGCACGTCAAAATACCAACGAGAAACGGTATCTGCCAACGAAGTATTAGCTTTTATATCCGAAGTATAACGGTCGCTAATTACACCGCCAAACTCGGGGTGTGCAAAATACACAGAAACATAGGCACCTGGTTTTAACGGTGGTTCGGGTATATCGTATTTATTATCTAAACCATTGGTGGCCGAATTTGCTACACCTAAGTAATTGTATTGATCCGAATTTTCACCAAATTTCGCATCAACTTTTACAAACCAAGCGAGTGAATCCGTTTGCAGTTGAGCAAACGACTGAGCGGTCAGCATAACCAAACTCATCAGAAATAGTGCTGCTTTAAGCTTCATGGGGACTCCTATTATTGATATTTATTTTAGTAATAACGATTTAATTGTTTTAGTAAATACTTTATCGCCGGACTGTGAATTCACTGTAATTCTGCAGATGTATGTTCCTCAAGTTAAT
>CALKUG010000213.1 GCA_937996765.1 uncultured Ignavibacteria bacterium | reverse complement strand
GTAATAAAGTGGTGAACCTCTATGGCGGTACACAAGATTCACCTCAAGCTCAAGAAGGCGATAAGCTTATTGCAGTTGAGCCGCTCGGTTTAGCGGTAATTGTTAACGATATACGTGTCGTTCTTGCTAATACAGACAGAATGACAAGGAGTTTAGCAGATATTGTTGAGAAAGCAAATTCAGGTGAGGGTTCCATTGGTAAGTTTATCAACGACGCCCAGTTATATGATAACGCCACGAGTTTGATGGTTCAAACCGAAAAGGGACTAAAAGGTGTTTCGGGCACATTAGATTCTCTTCGCGCAGCAGTTGGAGTTATTACTGAAGGTTCAAGTAAGCTCCTTACCAATATAGATGGCGTGATAGTGCGTGTTGACGATTTACTTAAAGGGGTTCAAGAAGGTAAAGGAATTGCAGGGGCCGTGATTACCGGAAATGGTGAGTCTTCTTCAACTATCAACGAAATGCTCACGAACTTTAACGACATCTCGAAAGAATTAAAACTTGCATCCGGACGCTTGGCAGAAAATATGGAAGCACTTCAGCATAACTGGTTATTTAAAAGCTACTTTGAACAACGTGGTTTTTACGACAAAACCGGTACTGAAGTTTCGATTGACGATCAAATGGAAGAAGTGAATAAGCGGATAGAAGTGCTTGATGCAAAAATAAAAGAATTAAAAGCAATTGAGAATAAATAATGCAGCCCAAAGCGGCACTGCTTTATAACGAGGCTTTTAGCTATTTCGATAATCTCCGCATGCAGCCCGATGGCACTTATCATATGGAAAGTGACCCCGAGGCCGTTCTTGAAATAATTGGAGATAACGAAAGCGAATATGAGAATATCCTTCAGTTACTCAGTAATGAAGGTTTTTTAGCGGTTCGACATAATGTTAACGATTCTTTAGAGGGGACCATCGAATTCCTAAGACGAGAACAACCCGATGTGATTTTTAATTTTGTTGAAGTGTTTGGTAACACAGCACGACTTGAAATGAGTATAACGGGGGTGTTCGATTTACTTGGATTTGCATACACCGGTGCTTCTCCGGTAACCCTTTCAAATTGTCAGAATAAATTGCTTGCAAAAAAACTGCTCAATTCTGTTGGCATTAAAACCCCTTCAGGGCAGTTAGTAAGGGAGTTTAGTGAATTAAAAAACTTCATTCTGCCTGCAATAGTAAAACCTGCTTTTGAAGATGCCTCCGTGGGTATAGATGCAAATGCTGTTGTTTACTCAGATGCCGATCTTGCAAGCCGAATTGAATATTGTGTAAATGAGTTTAAACAACCTGCATTGGTGGAGCAATATATTGTTGGCCGCGAGCTCAATATTTCATTATTAGGTAACAATAACCCCAAAATGCTCGCAATCAGTGAAATCGATTTTTCTACGTTACCCGAAAACTCTCCACATATTGTGAGTTATCAAGCTAAATGGGAAAAGGGTCACGAACTTTACCACCAAACAATTCCCGTTTGCCCCGCTCAAATAGCTCCTGATATCGTTGCTACAATAGAACAACAAGCAAAAAAAGCATATAAAGTATTGGGTTTAAGGGATTACGCAAGATTTGATTTGCGTATGGATAGTAACAATGAAATTTATTTTATTGAAGCTAATCCTAACCCTGATTTATCTCAAGATTCCGGAT
>CALKUG010000212.1 GCA_937996765.1 uncultured Ignavibacteria bacterium | reverse complement strand
GCATTCCACTCGACCCAGAAGAATTATTTGTTTGTATTTCTTTTTAAAGAAAAACAAGGGAGCAAAAGCAGCAATCATAAACAGGGATTCGTATCGAAAACCCGTTGCGATTGTAATGGCAATTATTGCATTTGTGAGGTACTTTGAGTAGTTGGTCTCAAAATATCTATAAATAAAATGCAGAAATAGTGTAATAAAAAATATATGGGGTAAATGCTCCATCCCTACTAAAGTAAGCCAAGGCAGCGGCAAAGCGAATAGAAACAATATAAGAATTAGAGAAGAACCCGTGGTCATTCTTGTTCTTTTGAACAAGGAGAAAATTAACCAAACATACGACAAACCAAAAGCAGTGGTGATTACAAGAGGCAGGTATTTATTCACCCCAAAGATGAACATAAGTCCGCTTAAAATTATTGTAAACAATGGTGAAGAGCTTGTTGCCGAATATTCAAACGGAGAAATACCCCACACACCATGTTGCGAAAAATTCTTTGCAACGGCGAGATGTATATACGTATCATCTAATCCATAAACGTAACTCCCCCCGGTCAAATATACTTGATACATTACCAAAGCGAATATTATTCCGAGAAAAGTGAGGGCAATTGAGCCGTATTGTTTGAACATTAAGTCCTCTTAAATGTAACAAGCGAATGTACGCAGAAATTATCAACCGTTCGCCACCACCTAATGCCGTTTAATGGGGGAACTCTGCGTTTGTACCAAATCAGTAGCAGACCCTCCAATCACTTTGTAAGTTTGAACCGAGGTTAAGGGAAAATAAATAACCGGCGTAAGCCAAAACAGTATAACAAAAATAAGGAATACTTCCATGAAAACATTTCGTTCTATTCTGTCGGCAGTCGGTTTGGTCATTTTCTCGTTCGTTTCCGTTTTCGCAGTACCAAACCAACAACCATCTTTCGAAGAAACAAAAGCAGCAATTGAGCTTGCAGTTTCCTATCCAAGTTCCAAATCGAATAGCATTTACCTTCTCGATTTAGCAAAAAATGCAGTTTATTCGGATTTATCTCTTTCGTTAGATAAACCAGTAAACGAAAAGCAACTTTTGAATGCACTCTGCACAGACAATATAGAAGAATGTGAAAAAGCCATTTTTTACCTTGGCGAACTTCGCTCACAAAAAGCAGTTATTCCGCTTCTTCGTGTGTTCAACAATTCAGAGAATGAAGGTCTCCGTGTATTAGCAGCGCTTTCACTCCTTAAAATTCAAGATGGCAGAGGAATTAAGGCCCTCAGCTACGCAGCTCAACACGATAGTAACGACTTTGTGAAAAAAATGTGCGGTAACTTCTACGGTTTTTATAAACAAAATTCATAACATAACAGAGCTTCCCTCATAAATCCCCCTCCCAATGATAAGTGATGCAATGTGTGCCCGGCTTAACCCACCGGGCTTTTTTTTTGCGCAAAACCCTACTTTAATGTCTTGGTTATTTTATCTCACGCCTATTTTGTAACTTTATCAATAGAATTTTTTTCTTTAGTAAGCTATCAATACTCAAATTGGAGATATAAATATATGACAACAATTATAGATGTACGGGCTCGTGAAGTATTAGACTCAAGAGGCAACCCAACATTAGAAGCAGAAGTGGTTTTGGAAGATGGTTCCTACGGAAGAGCGATTGTACCCAGTGGCGCTTCTACAGGTTCGAAAGAAGCTTGTGAATTACGCGATGGCGATGAAAATCGCTTTTTAGGTAAGGGCGTTTTAAAAGCAGTTGATAACGTTAACGAAATCATTGCTGAAGAACTCATTGATTGGGATGCACTCGATCAAACCGGTATTGACCGTTTCCTTATCGAATTAGACGGCACCCCTAACAAAGAAAAATTAGGCGCAAACGCTATTCTTGGTGTTTCACTTGCAACCGCACGTGCAGCTGCCTCAGCACTTCAAATGCCTTTATACCGTTATATCGGCGGAACCAACGCAAAAGTTCTCCCTACCCCTATGATGAACATCATCAATGGTGGTAAACACGCTGATAACAACGTTGATTTCCAAGAATTTATGATTATGCCTGTTGGCGCTTCACAGTTCTCCGATGCACTCCGCATGGGTACCGAAGTGTTCCACAACTTAAGATCAGTTCTTCACAAAAAAGGTTATAACACAGCTGTTGGTGATGAAGGCGGTTTTGCTCCTTCTCTTAAATCTAACGACGAAGCTGTTGAAGTTATCCTCGAAGCTATCAGCAAAGCCGGATTCAAACCGGGTGAAGATGTTTTTATTGCACTCGACCCTGCTACCAGTGAAATGTATAGCGAAGAAACAAAAAAATATAAATTCTTCAAATCCTCACAAAAAGAAATTTCTACCGAAGAAATGGTTGAATACTGGGCAAATTGGGCTAACCAATATCCTATTATCTCAATCGAAGACGGCTTAAGCGAATTCGACCACGATGGTTGGAAACTCTTAACCCAAAAACTCGGTAACAAAATTCAATTGGTTGGTGATGATTTGTTTGTAACCAATCCTTCGATTCTTGCCGATGGTATTCAAATGGGTATTGCTAACTCAATCCTCATTAAAGTTAACCAAATTGGTACTTTAACCGAAACCCTCGATTGTATTGAACTCGCTCGCAAAAACGGTTACACTGCAATTATTTCTCACCGCTCAGGCGAAACCGAAGATACCACCATTGCTGATATCGCTGTTGCTACCAATGCAGGCATGATCAAAACAGGTTCTGCCAGCCGCACCGATAGAATTGCAAAATACAACCAACTTCTCCGCATCGAAGAAGATTTGGGTATCTCTTCAGTATTTTTGGGTCTCGACGCTGTTAAATACAACGCATAAGCTTCACTCCCTTAAATAGCAAATTGTAAAGCCGTCCCATGGACGGCTTTTTTATTTTCTTTAAGGAGTTTAGATAGAAGCTGAACAATATTGCAAGCAATATTATCAGCATTCCAGTCAAGACATATTCTACGCTAGAAATTTTTACACTTTTTACTTCAACTGGTTTATGTTCTTTATACCGTAATTCATCATTGAATGTTCTTATTGTATCAAATTTGTTAGAAAATGGATTTTGTGTTAAATTTTCAGTTATTCTTGTAACTTTTTCATATTGTGGCAAATTAACAGTTTCAGTGTTGA
>CALKUG010000211.1 GCA_937996765.1 uncultured Ignavibacteria bacterium | reverse complement strand
AACCAATGTGGCAAAAAAAATTGATGAACTCTATGATGAAAAAACAGCGGGGTTGATGCGAGGATTACTTTTAGGCGATAGAACTCATTTAACAGATGAAGTTGAGCAACAGTATATTCAAACCGGTATTATGCATGCAATAGCTGTTTCAGGTTTACATATAGTGATAATTGCCGGAATTCTTCATTTTCTCTTTCGTGGTTTCTCACCAAAAAGACGAATAATTTTTACCCTCTTAGGAATTACATTGTTTATTTTGCTTTCTGGAATGAGTGCCTCAGCTTTGCGTGCGGGGTATATGGCAGTACTGTTTATGTTAGCACAATACAACGGTAGAAGTACCGACGGTTATAACATTCTTGCGATTAGCGGATTGTTTATTTTATTGCTCGATACACACCAATTATATGAACCCGGATTCCAACTTTCGTTTGCAGCCGTTGCTATTCTTATCTACACTTCGCCGCTTACAAAATATATTTCAGAATTGCGTTGGGTTAAACTTCCTATCGTTCAATCGGTAGTATCAGCAATGGTTATAACGGTTCTTATTCAACTGATGATGATGCCGATTCTTCTCTACTATTTTGGAATGATTCCGCTTGCAAGCATTCCTGCAAATATTGCTGTGGTTCCGCTTTCCAATGTGTTGATTGCAGTGGGGGTTATCAATACTCTACTTGGCTTTGTTTTTCCTTGGGTTTCGGAACTCATTGCAATTCCGATAAATTGGCTAAACGCATTTATGAACTGGATTATTAGCACAACCATTGCTTTTGATTTGGGAATCATTTCAACAACATTATTCCCCAAAGTAGCAGCTTTAATTATGGGAGGTATTGTAATTGTTTGTGCAATTGCAATTAACAAAGTTAAAACAGTAGTACAACGGATAGCTGTTGCTGTAGTTGGTGTTGCGTTAATAATAATGGTTGTGACTATGAGTAACAATGCTCTCATCGAAAAGAGTGGTGAGAATATCTTAGCCATCAAGGCGGATAAGGGTTTGCTACTCTGCATTACGACAGGGAATGACTCATTACTCTTCGCAGGGGAGAGTAAAGTGTTGGAATCAGAGAGAAATCAAAAATACTTATTTGAAAGCTTGATTCCCGTTTTTGGTTTCCCCAAAAACGTGCAGTACTTAGAACTGGATGAAATTCAACAAGATACTCCATCTTTTATAAATACTAAAACAGTAAATATTGTTGTTTCAAAAACACTCCCAAAGAATCTTAACAATAGTTTTTTAACAGATAGACCAAAATTGTTTATAGTGAATAGCATCAGTCAAAGTGATACATTGAACTCAGCAGTTAGCCCCTTGGAATATATAGTTATTGTCAACAAAAAACCCTTTGAATCAGCAATTAAAAGTAATTCCCAATTACATTATTTATCCACCGAAGGAGCTGCACTGTTTAGCGTAAAGCCAAATCAATTACAAAAGAGAGATTGGAAATCTCTGCGATGAAATGTATTTTGTTTAGATTTGCATGGTACTTCAAATAATTTAACCCGCGGAAAGAAATGAAACGAATTTTAGATACACCTGTAGTCGGCATATTGGGCGGAGGTCAATTAGCACGTATGTCGTCTTTGGCAGCTTACCCATTAGGGGTGCAAATTGCCACACTCGAAAAGCAGCAAAACTCTCCTGCGGGAGCAACAACTAAAAATGAGTATGTTGGATGGGTGGATGATGCAGAAGTTGTTGCACAGTTTGCCGAAGAGTGTGATGTTATTACGCTTGAGAATGAGTTTATTTCAGGTGAACTGCTTGCGCAGATTCAAGAGAAGCATGTTGAAGTAATCCCTTCACCCAAAACCATTTCACTTATTCAAAACAAATACACGCAAAAACTCACTCTGGCAGAAAAGGGGATTGCCGTTCCCGAATTTGTACTGGTTCGCGTTGGTGATACCTATGAGCAAATAAAAGAATTGGCAGGCGAAAAGTTTGTTTTAAAATCCGCAACCATGGGTTACGATGGCTACGGTAACGCAACGGTTTCAAACAAAAAAGAATTTAACACGGCTATCAAAAAACTCCGTTTGCGAAGTGAGATGGTGTATGCAGAACGGTTTGTTCCGTTTGTTAAAGAATTGGCTGTTATG
>CALKUG010000210.1 GCA_937996765.1 uncultured Ignavibacteria bacterium | reverse complement strand
GCGTTACCTACTAATGTTTGTGAAGCAATACCAAAGCCGTTGGAGGGTAAAAAACTCATAAAAAGGGTTGCAATTATGGCTTGTGTAGCAGCTTGTTGAACAGTGCCTACCAGCCCGGTAATGGCAACAAATGATAAAAATCCTAATAGTATAAACACACTCTGAAATGAAACCGGCAAAGAGATGCGAATAATGGTTTTGATGAGCTCTTTATCGAGAACCAAGTTTGTGAATATGTCAAAAGTTTCTCTATACTTTCTGATAATATAACCTGCAGAAAAGTGTATTCCAGCATCAACTACCGTGGCAATGGAAGTAGCAAGAGCAGCACCGCTAATTCCCATTTTAGGAAAACCAAACTCACCAAAGATCAGACAATAATTCAACAATATGTTTACCACATTGGTAACCGCAGCTGAAACCATAAATACTTTGGTGTTCCCCATACCAAAATAAAAACCTCTGTAGGAGACCGTGATTAAGAAAAAGGGCAGACCTAAAAACCTATATTGCATATAGTCAGCGGCATACCCCGCAACTGTAGCATCTTTAGCAAAAAAATTAGCAATGTATGGCGAAAGAAAAACACCTAATAATGCGGCAATAATCCCAAGGGTAATGCCTATAAACAATGAGTTAACAAGTACATTTTTACATTCGTTATACTTCATAGCGCCATAATTACGTGCAACAAGTATATGCGTTCCCGTGGCGAGTGCTGAAAAAATAGCTACTACCGCCCAGGTAGCAAGGTTTCCAATCCCCATTGCTGCAAGGGTGTATTCCGAGTCACTTAATCTTCCAACCATGCCGGTATCTACCAGCGATAGAATCATTTGGGTTGAGAGTCCGGCAACCACCGGAAGAACAAGGGCGAGTACTTTGGGGGCTAACTTACGATTTGGTAATAAATTCATTCTTTAATATAATTAAAATCAATTACCTGAGAAATACACTCAGTTTGATATTATCATTATCTTTACACGTTAACAACGGAGAAATTAGTGACTTATTTATTTGTTGCTGTAGGTGCAGCAATTGGCGGAGTAGCACGCTACGGTACAGGTGAGCTATTTAAGAAAGTGCTTGGTTCCGGGTTCCCATATGCAACGCTGTTTGTAAATGTTTTGGGTAGTTTTGTAGCTGCTTTTATAGTGTTTACTTTGTCAAAAAAAATCACACTATCTCCCGAGGTTTATCTTTTTCTAACGGTTGGGTTTTGTGGTGGTTTCACTACATTTTCAACTTTTTCGGTTGAAACAATAACCTTGATTCAACAGGGCAACTGGTTAACTGCATTTTTGAGCATCGCTCTTAATGTAGTACTCTCATTGCTTGCAGCCGGTTTGGCTCTCTATCTCTCTAACTTTAGATTTTAAAAATATGAATCCTGAATTACTCAAAAAAATAAACACAGTACTCCTGGTAACGGTTTCCATACTATTTATACTATCGGGCCTATCGAAGTTATTTCCTATTCAATCATTTGAATTGCTGCTGATTTCGCAAGGTCTGTTCACTTGGGAAAATGTACAGATATTCTCACGCGGTTTAATTTCTCTTGAATTAATTATAGGCGTGGGTTTACTATTGCCTTATAAACATAGGAGCTACTTTTTTTCAGCTGCACTTTTTTTGTTAGCCGTTTTCTCGCTGCAATTAGTGTTTTCCATAGTACGAGGTGATACTGATAACTGTGGGTGTTTTGGAACTCTGCTTCCAATGTCTCCGCTTGCTGCATTGTTCAAAAACATTATTGCAGTGGGCATTCTCTCATACCTGAAGTATCGGGTTGAACCAGTTGACCGTGATATGCCTTTAGCCATAATGTCATTTGGACTTGTTATTCCAATTATGATTATGAGTATGTTCCCGTTTGTTGAACCACCTGCCACAGCATCAACCCAACCCTCGGTTCAAGAGGAAGTTCAGATGCCTCAAAAATCATTAGATGAATACCTCAAAGAGAAAAAAGATCAGGAGTTTAATCAGCCCGATTCTCAGTCCCTTGCAAAAAATAAAAATGATGAAAAGCCATTAACTCCAGAGGAAAAATTGCTGGAACGTTACGCCCCCACAACCTCAATTTTTGCAGGGTTCACAAAACTTGATTCGGACGAGAATGTGAGTCCGGATAAGGGTGTCAAAATATTCGCCGTATTTAGTCTCGATTGCGATCACTGCAAAGAAGCGGCTAAACATTTTGAAGAATTGAAAAAAACGGGAGCCTTGCCCTACAGAACCATTTTTGTATTATTTGGTGAACCCGATCAATTTCCATGGTTTTTTGGGGAAAGTACACCCGGGTTTCCATATTTGCTTGTTGGTCCCGAAAAGTTTTTCCCATTGCTTAGTGCCGCACCGCCACGTGTAGTTTTGTTAGTTAATGGCAACGTGGTAAAGTCGCTTGAGGGCGATGCCGTCAATAAAAAAGGGATAGCGGACTTAATGTTGGTTACTAAATAACAAAACCCCAATAAATGGGGTTTTGTTATTTTTGCTTGTTAAACAATTGCAATAAAAAGTGGAACGTTATCCCTTTTGCGAAACCGTTACACCTAAAACAAAACACTTACTGTTTTTGTTTTTGAAGGGGATAATAAGTTTTACATCGTTTTGCATAAGGTCATCAATCGAATTGTCAATTATTGGTTCTTGGTAATTGGTAAAAATACCTTTTGTTTTTAACAACAATCGCAAGCGGTTAGCAATGGTATTGATATGCTCAATCATTGTTGCATCAAAATCCATTACAGGTTGCTCTTCGCCGGAGGTACCAATAGAAACAATTTCATCCAGATTTTGTTTGAACCCACACAGGAACAGTGTAACTTCAATATTCTCAACTTTTTCAGCGAGTGTTGTTTTTATACAATAATCACCTTCAGGATTACAATCACCTGATTGTTCTTCCACTAACAACTCTTGGGGAGATGCTATTTCAAAAGTCTGTTTCACTGAATCAATCAAATCGGGTTGCATACTTTGCACAAATGCAGTAAACAAATCAAAAATCGATGTGTTATGTAGAACCTTTGTTGCAAACTCGCGTATAAAAACCTCGGGTATCAATGATTTTTGAAGTACCGCTGTGTAGAGCATTTTTTGCTCAGGGGTAAGTGTATCTTTCTCTACAGCAAGATAAATTTCGGTGTCTTTGTTGCTATCGAATTCGGAGATTTTTTTAGCGAGTAAAAACTCATTGATGATAGAAAGATTCTGCCCCATAATAACAATTTGGGGTCTCTTGTTAACATAAAGTTGTAAACACTCGGCACCGTTCTGAGCAACAATAACCTCTGTTTTATCTCCGAAGAGTTCTTCTATAAAATTAAGAAACAGTGGGTCTTTGTCAACTAAAAGAATTGAACGCGAAAAGAGGGAAGAGACGCGTTCGATATTTTTATTGCCTTTGCGTCGATTGGTGAGGCTGGTTTTAGCGATTATGTTGTTGATACGGTTCATAACATCTTCGCGCTCAAATGGCTTGAAAATGTAGTCTGAAATTCCAAGCTCAACCATTTCACGTACAATGTTTTTATCGTTCATAGCCGTTAGCACAATAACATTAACGTGGTTGTATTCCGCATCGTTGCGTATGGCTTCAAGGAATTCTTTACCATTCATCAAAGGCATGGCAACATCCAAAAGTATTAAATCGGGTTGGAATTTCGAAAACTTTGCCAAGCCTTCAACGCCATTAACTGCCTCTTCAACTTGGAATTTGAATTTCTTTTCTATTACGTGACGCAGCGCTAAACGAGCCGCATCATTATCTTCAACTATAAGTACTTTGTTCACAGTCAGAACCTAACAAATTTAAACATATATTATGAAAATTAAACTATTAACGATTAATATCAAAGAGAATTAGATAAAAGTAGGAGATTAAGCGACAGAGTTAACAAAATACGATTGATTGAAGTCGTATTTTTTTGCATTTGAGTTATAAAAGGAGGTAAAAGGGAGTGGTTGGTTGGATTCGGTACCTACTTCACTGTCTTTTTTAAGGCCATCCATTTTTTCTTTAGCAATTTCTGCACGAGCCTCGGCTTCCATTTTGGAGGCTTTAGCTGCGATGGCCAAATCTTGTTGAGAAGGATTTGCAGGAGCGAGTGCGGCGGCACGGATGCGGCGAGCTTTTTCGATGGTTTCTTCAGGGGTTTTGCCCTTAGAAATATCTATGGAAACATCACCACCTATGGCATAACGTTTGCCGTCGGGACCTAACTGATAAGTGTAATTGGCACCAGAAACAGCAAGTGTTCCTGCAGCAGCCAGATGAGCAGCTTCGTGAGCACGTACCTCGGCATCGCGTCGTTTTAATTCTGCAGCGACACGCTTTTCCTCGGGAGTGAGTTCTTTTAATCCTGCACTACGCTCGGAATTCATAGCTTCCGAACGGGTAGCAGAGCTAAGCGGAACTTGACTCCACATCGGTGGTATTTCGTTCAAGGATGATATATTGCTCATATAAAAAATATTGTACCTAATCGGGAGCAAATATGTAAAAAAATAGTTTTAAAGTCAAGCACTGCTTCGCAGAATTAAAACAGGAATTAAAACAGGAATTAAAACAGGAATTAAAACAGGAATTAA
>CALKUG010000209.1 GCA_937996765.1 uncultured Ignavibacteria bacterium | reverse complement strand
CAGTTTAATCCGCGCGGTACCGATGTGGCAGTGGTTTTGGATTTGATGATACACGATATTGATATTATTTTAAGTTTGGTTAAAAGCGAAGTTAAGTCGGTTGCCGCATCGGGAATCAGTGTAGTATCCGATTCCATTGATATTGCAAATGCGCGCATCGAGTTTGAAAACGGAGCAGTTGCCAATGTAACGGCAAGTCGCATTTCCATGAAAAAAATGAGAAAGATGCGTTTGTTTAAGCAGGATATGTATGTAACCGTTGATTTCACCAACGGCTCGGCTGAGATATTCCGTCTCGCAGAAGATAACATGCCTCTCTCGGCAAATGTAATGGCAATGGGCGAAATTGGCGCAGGCGATCATAAAAAAACAGTGGTGTTCGAGCAACCCCCTGCTAAAGAGGTGAACGCTTTACTGTATGAGCTTTCGCATTTTGTTGACTGCATTCAAACCGGAACACAGCCCAAAGTAACAGGCGAGGATGGTTTGCGGGCACTAAAGGTTGCCGAAGAAATTATCAGAAAAATTGAACAACAAAACTCAAAAATTATTTCAGCTTCGAAAGGGTAATGGTTTAACTATGGCAAAAGTAAACAAATACGCCATTGGTGTTGATTTAGGCGGCACCTTTATTAAGGCCGGCGTGGTTTCTTCATCGGGTAAAATTGTAGAAAAAATTTCGATTGATTCGAAGGCGGATAAGGGTCCTAAGGCAGTTATCAAGCAAATCGAAAAAGCTATTAGCCAACTGCAAGACACAACCGATGTTAAAATTCAAGGAATAGGCATTGGTGCGCCGGGAGTTATCTCCATCAAAAAAGGCACGGTCGAAAATCCCCCCAACCTACCGGGATGGGGAAGAGTGCACTTGGGAAAAATTGTTTCCGATGCAACAGGCATTCCCACCTTTGTTGAAAACGATGCAAATGCAGCTGCCGTGGGCGAGAAAATTTTTGGCGCGGGAAAAGACTACGATTCGTTTATTATGGTTACACTCGGTACAGGTGTTGGCGGTGGTATTATTCTTAATCGCAAATTGTACCGTGGCGATACCGGTGCTGCAGGCGAACTGGGACACATTGTAATAGATCATAACGGTCCCCTTTGCGGTTGTGGTGCAACAGGTTGCATTGAAGCGTATGCCGGCAACAAATATATTATTCAAGAAACAACAACCATGCTCGAGAAAGAGAAAAACTCGATGTTGTGGGAGCTCACCGCAGGTGATTTAGCAACACTTACCCCTAAACTTATTTCAGAAGCAGCAGGCAAAGGCGATGATTTTGCTATTCGTGTGGTGAAGTTGTTGGGATTCCGTCTCGGCGTTGCTTTCTCAACCGTTGCAAACTTACTCGATGTTACCGTGTTTATTGTTGGCGGCGGCGTAGCAGGATTTGGTGATTTGTTGTTTAATCAAATTCACGAAACCACTAAGGCACGTGTGCTCACCTCGTTAAAGCCGCGTGTGCATATTCTTCCTGCCAAACTTAAAAACGAAGCCGGCATTCAAGGTGCTTCCGCTTTAGTGTTCATGGAAAAATAACACCGTTAATGCGTTCACTCTTTTTTATTTTTGT
The DNA here is from genome assembly GCA_937996765.1 of uncultured Ignavibacteria bacterium. GTDB lineage: Bacteria > Bacteroidota > Ignavibacteria > Ignavibacteriales > Ignavibacteriaceae > CALKUG01. Next base: position 5,085 of record CALKUG010000209.1, on the reverse strand, counting down.
TTGCATCCTTATAGTAGGCCGGGTAACTCCGGCTTACTCTTTGAATTATCCTACCTCGTATGCTCATGCTTTGTTGCAAATTCAGGATACTTCTTTGGTAATGGGAGATACCATTGTTGTAAACGACACACTCAAACGTAAAAGCGATATTGATTCCGTTATTTACGCCGGTGCGCGCGACTCGTTGGTGTTCTATATTAAAGATAAAAAAATGGAATTGTATGGGGCTGGTGATATTAAAAATAAAGGCACCCAATTGCAGGGAGGGTTAGTATATCTTGATTTCGATAAAAATGAACTGCAAGCATTTGGTGTTAAGGATACGGTTAAAGGTGTTGTAAACGAAATGCCTGTGCTTTATGATAAGGGTGAAAAATATAATGGCGATAGAATGCGCTATAATTTTAAAACAGGACGCGGTTTTATAACCTACGCCGCAACCGAGGGTGAGGAGCAAGCATACTCGGGTGCCAAAATTAACAAAATGGACCGCAGCACCTACTTTATCGAAAACGGTTTTTATACCACTTGCGACCACGACCACCCCCACTATGGATTTTTCTGTTTCGAGATGAAGGTTGTTCCTCAAGAACAAGTGATGGGGCGTTGGATATTTTTAACGTTCGAAGGAGTTCCCGTTCCCATTCCCATTCCTTTTGCAGTGTTCCCGATTGAATCGGGAAGAAGGTCAGGTTTGATTGTTCCTTCGTTTGGCAATCGTGCCGACCTCGGTCGTTATTTGCAAGGCGGCGGATACTTTTGGGCGATAAACGATTACGTTGATTTAGCAATGACGGGCGACTATTTTATGCGCGGTGGTTACGGACTTAACGGAAGAGTGCGCTACAATAAGCGTTATTCTTTTACGGGTGAATTAACAACCAATTACCGCAATACTGCCGAAGAAAAACCCGGTGCTGCCAGCATAAACGCACAAGAGCAATACAGAGTTTTCTGGAGTCACAACCAAACCATAGACCCTACCTCGCGGCTGGATGCAAACCTTACTTTTATTTCTACCAATTACCTGCAACAGACAAGTACCAACTACAACGATTTGTTGCGCCAAGATATTACTTCTAATGTAACGTATAATAAGTCCTGGGAAGATTGGGGTGCTTCGCTCACGGCAAACTACAGCCGTTCACAAAATATTGGAACAGGCGACCTGCGTGAAGAACTGCCTTATATCAGTTTTTCAAAAACTCCGTTTTATCCTTTTAGACGTAAACAAGTTGTGGGACAGGAATCGTGGTACGAAAAAATCGGTATCAACTATAACGGTACGTTTCTTAATCGCAGGGAAACCATTGGTAACAGTTTAAACGCACGTGGTGGTTTTAACCATAGCATTAGTACATCCCTTTCTCCTAAAATAGGGTTCTTTTCAGTTTCTCCCTCCATATCATATAACGAGAAGTGGTATAACAAACGAATTGTGCAACAAGCGTATTTGAGTAGTACGGGAACGGATTCAATTGTAACCACCGATAAAGATGAATTAAGTTTTGTGCGTTCGTTTGATGTGGGAGTTTCCGCAAACACAAAAATTTACGGTATGTTCCCGATTAACTCATTAGGCATTGCAGCCGTAAGGCATATACTCACGCCGAGGGTGGGTTACTCTTACCGTCCCGATTTCTCGCAGCAGCAATGGGGGTATTTCGATTCCTATACATCAACAACAGGGCAAGTGGTTCAGTATGATAAGTTTCAAAAAGAAGTGTTTGGCGGCTCGGGTTCGGGTGAATCGCAAAGCATAAATTTTGGAATAGACAACGCTTTCGAATTAAAAACTCTGCCTGATAGAACTGATACCACGGCAAAAGAACAAAAAATTCAGCTGCTTAATCTTTCGGTGAACGCCTCGTATAACTTTGCGGCGGATTCGATTAAATTTTCTCCCATCAGTTTATCGTATCGTACACGCGTTGGCGAGTATCTCAATATTTCCGGTGGCGGTTTGTTTACTTTGTATGATAGAAGTTCAACAGGACAAATCATCAACACCACGTTGGCAGAAGCCGGCAAAGGGTTTGTGCGACTCACCAATTTTGATTTGAATCTCGGAACCACATTCTCGGGTGAGCGTTCTAAAGATGAAGTTGTGGATAGTGCGGCACTCGAGATGGAGCGCGAGTTATTGTTCCAAAGCGAAAATGATATTTATCGCGGGATTTACAGAACAAAGGATGCGGATTTTACAATACCATGGAGCTTCACGCTCAATTACCGCTATAATATGAATCGCGATAACCCCGCAATTCTCACAGAGTCTTCTTCTCTCTCGGGAGGGGTTGATATCAGCATTACAAAAAATTGGAAGTTTTCAGTAACGGGTGCTTATGATTTAAAACGTTCGGAGTTTCTTGCTCCACAGGTTTCCGTGAGCAGAGATTTGCATTGCTGGATAATGAATTTTACATGGAACCCTATTGGATTTGCAACAGGGTATCAGTTGGAAATTCGTGTGAAAGCCCCACAATTACGTGATCTAAAGCTTGAAAAATCCGATCGCTTCTTTGATGCAAGAAGATAGTGTAGTGTTTTGAGGGTTCTACAAAAGTTTTAACGTACCTATCGAAGATTCCACCTGATCTAAATATACCGACATATTTTCCTTCGGCATAAAGTAATCCATTTGAATAACTTGTTTATTTCTGTTGATAAGCAGAAGTTTTAGCAATACCACATCTTGTGTTGAAACGGTGTATTGATACAGTTCCAGCGAATCTTTTTTGTAATGCTCAGAGTGTAATTCTCTTCCCGCAAAACTTTTTTTAATGTTGTTTTCGTACGCCTCAATCACCTTTTTTTCGGTATAACCATTCAGCGAAAGTTTCGAAATAACCAACATACCGCCTTTTTGTTGCTCGTAGTACATTGAGCTGGTTGTAAACTTTATAGGCGTTGTTGAAGTTTCTTTACTTTCGGCATCGCGAACGCGGGTAAGGAGGGAGTCGTGCGCGGTATCCCAATTAGTTGGGGGTGCAAAGGTAATCCCCGCAACGGAATCAGTAACCGCTTCACCGATAAATGCTTCGTTGATATCGAATGTAACCGTTTTAAGCGAAGGGCGATTGGGGTTGCAACCCGATGTAGCAAGCAGAAATAAAAAAAGACAGCCCGTTAGGACTGTCTTTATGGTAATGGTGTTTCTCATTATTTGTAATTCACAAATTGAACAGGGAAATCGAGTTCTGCCTCTTTGCAAATTCTTTGAACCTCTTGCAAATCGTCAATTTTAGGAGCGGTACAGCGTACTTGCTCATCTTGAATCTGAGCGTTTACTTTAAGTTTTGCATCCTTAATAAGGGCAGTAATTTTTTTTGCGTTCTCTTTGGAAATACCTGATTGCAGGTCAATAACCTGACGGAGAGATCCGCCCGAAGCGGTTTCGGGTTCTTTTGGCTTTAACACTTTTATCGAAAGTCCGCGTTTAATAAACTTCGATTGGAGAATGTCGTAACTCTGTTTCAAGCCGTAATCATCTTTGGTATGAACGGTAATGAGTTTATCTTTTTTGTTGAGTTCGATGGTGGTGTTTTTATCCTTTAAGTCGTACCGTTGTTGAATTTCTTTTAATGCCTGATTAAGGGCGTTATCAACTTCCTGGAAATCAACTTCAGATACAATATCAAATGAATGGTTACTTGCCACGGGTGTTTTCCTTAATTTCTAAAATGAGTTGTACAAAAATAACTAATTACGGCAATTTAAATAAGCGGGATGATGTAATAAGCATATAACCCAATAATAACTCCCGCAATAATGTTCATCAACAACCCTGCAAGTATCATTTGTTTCAGTGATGTTGCAGGTAACGAACCAAAAGCGAGACCGTTAACGGGAGTTGCAATCGGCGAAGCGAAAGCCGTGTTGCACGAAAGTGTTGCGGTAATCATTGCGGTGTAGAGCGGGAATCCCAATAATCCCGAAAGGGGCTCCACCACAATAAACATTGCAAACTGTGTGGCTATGTTACTCATTACTTCGGTAACAAATATCGTTGAGAGCGAAAAACCTATGAAGAGCAAGGAGTTGGGTATGTTGGCAGGTAAAATGAAGGCAATCGCTTTGGCAATTTCTTCATTAAGATTAAGTGCGTAGAGAATACCTGAAAATACAACCGCCACAGAAGCCAAAGCAATTCCTTTGAGAGGCAGGTCCGAGTAACAATCCTTGATTTTCAAAAGGGGAGTGCCGTTATTCGATTTAACCACAAACAGCAAAACCATAAACACCAAACTCAGAAGCAAGGAAAGCATTACAAAAGTTATCCCCAATTCAGGGAAATTGGCAAGCCCAATGGAAAGAAGGGTTGAGAGCACAAAAACAATACTGCCAAGTGATACTCCATATCGAAACAACGGGTGTATTGAATTGGTAACCAACTGTTCAGCGCGGGTGGCTGAGTGCACCAGTTTTGAAGGTTTAAAGAACACATTTAATAACAGCCAAGCAGAAAATGAAAGCAGCAGTATGAGCGGTAAACCCCAAAGGAGCCATTTGTAAAAAGAAACGTGTTCAAGTCCGGGTATTGCATTTGTAGTCATAAATCCCACCAGTAAAGCATTGGGGGGAGTTCCTATGATTGTACCCACACCGCCGATGTTTGCGCCATAAATAATAGCCAAAGCCATTGCCGTTGAAGATGCGGCAGGATTGTTAGAAATAGGTTTGATGTTTTTATCCAATGCAACCACCAAAGGCAGTAGTGTGATAACCGTAATCATATTGGGGATAAAAGCCGAGAGAAGGGACGAAGAAAAAACGAGAATAAGTAAAACCTTTGAAAAGGAATAATGGTGTTTTTCAAAAATAAAACCCACAAATCGCTCAGGCAACTGAATTTTGATCAGAAGCCGTGAAAGCAAAAAACCATTAAGAAAAAAGGAAATCAGTTGAACTGTGGTCATGTATCACTTGCGGAAGGAGAATAAAAATTGGTGTCGGGGTGATAGGATTCGAACCTACGACCTCTTCGTCCCGAACGAAGCGCGCTAGCCGGGCTGCGCTACACCCCGATGCCGTTAAAAAAGGCGAAAACAAAAATACTGTTCCTCCCCATAAAAAACAACTTGA
>CALKUG010000208.1 GCA_937996765.1 uncultured Ignavibacteria bacterium | reverse complement strand
TTTTTGGCAACAATTAGATAGAGTTGATTTGGAATAATATTTGCAGTGTTTTACGGACATATACAAACGGAATAACAATGAAGCTATCAAAATCTCTGTTAATTGTGATGTTGCTCATGGTGGCAACAGCATCTTCTTTTGCACAAAATGGTGTGCAAAAAGACACGTTGACTTATCAGACGCTTGGCAAATGGAGTTCAACAGGCTTTCCGGATTATCTAATAAAGCCGGATGTTTATGATACAGGATTCGTGAACAGGATATTTGATTTTTTAGTTGAAAGAAGATCTGTTCCTAAAACCAATCCCGAACTGTTACAACCAGGCTCTATAACAAACATCCGTCTGATTGAAGATGCAGAGGTTTTTGTTTCATTCGTCTATGAAGGCGCTGGTTATAAGAATGCACTTGGCTTTTATTATTATGACGAAAAGAATCCCCCTACGACTGCGAAAGATATTGCAGCCACACTCACCATTGTGTTCCCGAATACTTCACTTAACGGAAGTGGCGGAAGCTTATCCACCGGTGACAAGGTTCAGCTTGGCTCATTTAAAGCCGGAACCATTATAGGTTGGTTTGTTGTAGCAGATGGATTTGTTAGTGGTACAAACTCGTATGTTAAAAACAAAAACTGGGTTTTGTATTCAGATCCTTCGCTTAATGATTTTATTAAAGACACTACCATCAGACAACATAACTTAATGTTGTACGATAATACATCGAAATCAACAATTTTGGCTTTTGAAGATATACGCCGTGATTACGGTAGTTCGGATCAGGATTTTAATGATGTTCTGTTTAGAGTTTCTTCAAATCCTATTACCGCGATAGACACAAATAAAATTCCGGAAATTGATGAAAATCCTGATCCAGGTTTTGTGGATATTACCGTCGAAAAATTTGCTTCTGATTCTTCGGTTATTGATGGTCAAAAAGTTACCTACACCATTAGAGCTAAAAATATTGGAACCGCAAAAGCAACAGGTGTTGAAGTTGCTGATATTTTGCCACAAGGCGTGATATACAAGTCGCATACAGCAACAAAAGGAACTTTTGCAGTAACACGCACTATGGTTGATTTCCCAATTTGGAAGATTGGTGATATTGACGCCGGTGCTACTGAAGAGCTGGTTATTACTTGCGAAGTTGATATCGATACATTGCTTACAGCGGCCTTCGATTTAGGACTGGCAAAAGACTACAATCTATTTGTAATCGAAGATCTTACACAACCCTCCTCCGATACCGAAGGTAAAATAGCCGTTGGTGGCGATGCAATGCTTTCTAATTATAGTGTTGCTTACGAGCTTAACGGAGCCACTGACGATGTACTGATAGTGAATGGAAATCTTACCTTTACAAGCGGAAGAGTCTTCTATGGTAATGCAGTATATGGTGATTCTACCAATTTGCCTGATATTTTAGTTACGGTTGATGGTACATTAAGAAAAGAAAAGGTACTTGATTTTGAACAAGCTAAAGTTGAATTGCAATCACTTTCAAAAACCATTGGTGCATACTCACAAACAGGCGAAGTTCTTTACGAATTCAGTGGTGTACACCTCAACGGAAGCGATCCATTTTTGAATGTATTTAATGTAAGCGGAAACCGCTTAACCAATGCTACTGAGTTAAGTATTTCCGTGCCTAACGGTTCGGTTGTTTTAGTGAATGTGGATTCGACCTTTATTCATTGGAATGGTGGATTAACCGTTAGTGGAACTGCAAGAAATAATGTTCTTTACAATTTCCACGAAGCCGAAGTTCTTGAAATAGAACAAATAGATATTACTGGTTCGTTATTGGCTCCATTTGCATTTGTTGATTTTTACAGCGGTGTAATACACGGGCAGTTCATAGCAAAAAATGTGTATGGAACCGGACAGTTTAACTTGGCACCCTTTAATGGTAATATTCCCGCATCAAAAGAGTTTACTAACTCAGCTTTCTTGTGGACTGTTAACGAGGTGGATGCAGATAACAATAACGACTACTCCGAAGCAACTATGTATCTTAAAGGTACGCCAAACCCTGCCGGTGATGGTTCAGGTCAAGTCTGGACATCCGCAGTTGAGTTGGGTGGTAGTGAAATAGCATGGAGCTTTACACAGGATAGAAATCAACAAATGTTGATGGGAACCTGGGGTGGCTCTATTTATAGAGTTGTTGAAGATACAACAGTTACCTTGAAAAAAATTAATGCAGGTATGGGTGTTGCCTATGTTTGGTCGCTTGCTACAAGCGGTTCGAACATCTTTGCAGGAACTGAACGCGGTGTTTATGGATCTGCTAATGATGGTGATACTTGGAGTTTGCTTGGACTAAGCGGTTTTGACGTGAGAAGTGTTGCCGTTTTTGGTTCTACTTTGTACGCAGGTACGTGGGGCGCCGGGTTGTTCACTTCAACCGACAACGGTGCAACATGGGTGAAAGATGAAGGATTCTCGACTACACCAATTCACTCAATGGTTATCAACACCAATGGTGATGTTTATGTTGGTACTTATGGTGAAGGTGTAAAACTTAAGAAGAGTGGTGAAACAACATGGGTTCCTAATAAAGTTGGTAATAACTTTGTATGGAGCTTAACGCAGAACACTCAAGGTGTATTGTTTGCAGGTACTTATGGCGATGGTTTGTGGTTCTCGAACGATAATGGTGCCAACTGGAATAAATTCCTTTTAGGTAACAAAGCTCGTCACATTTACAGTTTAGCCACCGATAACTTGAATAATGTGTATGCAAGTTCTTGGAATTCGGGTGTTTACAAGATGTCAGGATTTACCCGTAATGGCTCTGTTGAACCGATGGGATTAAACGGTATAAAAGTGAGTTCTGTATTTGTAAATCCTACTAACAGCAAGCTCTATGCAGCTACTGAAGGTGGCGGAATTTTGGTAACCTCATCTGTTGTTTCAAATGATGATGGTAATGGAATAACCCCTGCAGATTATAAACTGTATCAGAATTATCCTAATCCGTTTAATCCTTCTACACTTATAACCGTTGATATACCAAGCGAAGGTAAATATGTGTTAGAGGTGTATAACGTTCTTGGTGAAAAAGTAGCCGAGTTAACAAACGGATTGTTAAAAGCAGGAACTCATCAGTTTACATTTTCAGGTGCAAACTTATCTTCAGGAGTATTTATTTACTCATTGCGCGGAGATAATGTTTCAATGAGTAAAAAAATGGTATTGATGAAGTAAATTAGGTGAGAGGTCAGTGGACATTGGTCAGAGGAAAAAACTTATACTCTGGATTATGTTCAGAGAGACCACAAAAAAAATAGAAATCAAAGCTGTGCGGAACAATAAACGTTCCGCACAGTTATTTTAAAGGGGTGTTAAAT
>CALKUG010000207.1 GCA_937996765.1 uncultured Ignavibacteria bacterium | reverse complement strand
CTCTTTGTTATCGCTACCGAAGGTGAGAAAACAGAGAAAAATTATTTTAAGGAGATTCAAGAATCCGATTTGAACGATTCAGATTTGATACGGATAGAAATTCTTGAATCTCCCGATGGGGAAAGTAGTCCGAAGCACGTATTAAAAAGGCTCACAGATTACAAAAAGAAATATCCCATAATAGAACGTGATGAGCTATGGTTAGTGATTGACAAAGACCGATGGGGTGAAGGGCACCTTAGCGAAGTAGCGCAAGAAACAATGCAAAAAGGTTTTTATTTAGCAGTGAGCAACCCATGTTTTGAGCTGTGGTTATACCTGCACTACAAGAATGTTTCAGAGTTAAGTAACGAAGAAAAACTACAAATCGAAGAAAATAAAAAATATCGCAAGTGGACGTATCTCGAAACCTTGTTGAAGAAAGCTGCAACAAAGTACAGCAAAACTCAGATCGGTTTTCCCGAATATATTCAATTGATTCCACGAGCTATAGACAATGCAAAATTGCTTGATACATCAACCGATGACCGTTGGCCACAAACATTAGGAACCAGAGTTTATTTATTGGTTGAGAAGTTGGTGAAGTAACATGGAAATAATTATGAAGTTACAGTTGGCATTTTATCTCACATTTCATTTATTTTACCTTCAAAAGGTGCTATTTTAGAGTATGAAAAAAGTAAACGATAAAACTCAACCCCAAGAGACTGCGGAAAGTCCGATAGTTATTTATAACACAGAAGACGGAACGCCGAGCATATCTGTACGAATTGAAGACGAAACTGTTTGGCTAACACAAGCACAGATTGCGTCCTTATTCGGAAAAGGGAGAACAACAATAACCGAACATATCCAGAACATATTTAAAGAAGGTGAACTCAATGAATCTGAGGTGTGTCGGGAATTCCGACATACCACACCGCATGGTGCTCTAAAGGATAAAACGCAGACTACCACCGTTAATTACTACAATCTGGATGTAATAATATCCGTTGGGTATCGAGTGAAATCACCCCAGGGCATAAAATTTCGACAATGGGCAACCAAAAGAATCCATGAGTATCTCATCAAGGGTTTTATCATGGATGACGAGCGACTGAAAAATGCAGGTGGTGGTAATTATTGGAAGGAACTGCTGGATCGGATACGCGATATCCGAAGCAGCGAGAAAGTTTTTTATAGGCAAGTCCTGGATTTGTATGCCACAAGCATTGATTATGACCCCAAAAGCAAGGAATCCATTCTTTTCTTCAAAACGGTGCAGAATAAATTGCATTATGCAGTGAACAAACAAACAGCTGCCGAAACAATATTCTCACGAGCTGATGCCGAAAAAGATTTTATGGGATTAACCACATTTGCCGGAAGTTTGCCGTTAAAATCAGAAACAAGCATTGCAAAGAATTATTTGAACGAAGATGAATTGTTCCGACTTAACCGCATGGTTTCGGCGTTTTTTGATCTTGCTGAAATAAAAACGCAGGAACAGAAGGCAATGCGAATGGCTGATTGGGTAACTGAACTTAATAAATTTGCTGAAATGTACGGAAAAGGTGTGCTAATTGATGCGGGGAAAATAAGCCATGAAGAGGCAGTAAAAAAAGCCGAATCAGAATATCGCAAGTTCCAAGTAAAAACTCTCACTCCTGT
>CALKUG010000206.1 GCA_937996765.1 uncultured Ignavibacteria bacterium | reverse complement strand
TCTTCAAAATCGTACTTCACGCCAAAATCAGGCGAAAGTGCTACATAACCAAGTATATCGCTTGTTCCGGTAATAACACCTTTGTTATCGGTTACCAATTTAATATTCGAGCGTTCAAGATGCGCATATCCAAAACTTTGCACGTAGTTTAATGACAAACCGGCAGTAAGTTTTTTGATATACGGAATCTGAACAAAATCAATATCTCTTGCATAGCTTATTGTCCATTTACGCAAGTGAAGTGCATCAGCTTCATTTTCACTAAAATCGAATACTTTGTTTGGAGTATTGCCATCTAGTGCGAAAAGTAATAACTGTGTCGGAAGGTTTAGCCGAACTGATACAAAATCGGTAAGAGCAAAGCCAAAAGTTCCGATTTTTTTATCACTCCGAACAATCAAATTGAAGTACTCAATTAAAAGATCGTTAGTTACTATACCGTTGTCTTCTGCCGTTATTAGATCTCTGAATCGAGATTTATCTGCTTCTGTTAGGTCGCGTTTAACTTTTTCGCCTTTTGCATCATATTGATCGTTCCACCCAAAGAAGTAATTGTAATCTTCGAGTGTCATCACATTCAGCCCTGTTCTCACATTAAAGTTGAGAAGAGGAAGAACTGTGGCGAGTTCAATATCGCCGCGTCCCCAACCAATTAAGGCGGGATTTTTACCTACAGCATAGGTTCCGCGTACAGCAATAGCACCCGGTTTACCCATACCTGTTGAAATAGCATCTGAAGCAGAAACCGAACCTGCCGACTGTGCGTTTGCAACGTATGTAGCAAAGAAAAGAAACAATACAAATTGAATATATTTCATAGTGCCTGCTCCTTAAAAATCCACCTTAGCACTTAAACGTGCATAGGCCCTAATTTTAATTTTGTCATCCGCATAAAACTTCACAGGCGAACCGGCAGGCAATGAAGTATCCAGACGTATTTTCATAATAATGTACCTTGCCTCGGAAAGGTTTACAAAGTCGGTTCCTTTCAGGGTAATTGTTAAACTATCCTTAGACGGCGTGGAAACTCTGCCCGTTGTTGCATTTACAGTACCGCCGTTGATAGTAACTAATGAGTCACCTCCGTTGGAAGCAGCGTTAGGTAGAGCTATTAAATATTTATAGTTAGCATCTGTGATGTAACCGCCGTACTGTACCTTAGCACCAATACCGTTCTCTATTTCGAGGAAAACAGTAGCTTCTTGTCCGTTTTTAATTCTATCGCGGATATCTTGCTCAATGTCTAAATCAATGGTATCACTAAAAACACCATTTACAATTCCAACATTAAACGGAATTTCGATTCCAACATCACCATAGATAGAATCCTTCTCGGAAATTTTGCCTACAGAACCTGAACTACGCATTGCGTTGTATGAAGCAAGTGGATTAGCCACACCTGCACCATCAATCTCAAGTTTCTCAGGCAACGCTGTAGGGAAGCTATTTAAGAAATTTTCAAGGTCTTTAGGTGGAATTAACGTGGTAAGAACACCCGGCTTAATAACTGTAGGATTTACGGTTAGAGTCCGAGTTACTGTTCCGTTATTGCCACGTAATACACCGCTAAATTGAATATCAAACTTTGCTGAAGTAGCAACTTGAATTTGCACATTCGATTCAGAAAGTTTAAATGAGTCGTACTTAAACTGGTCTTTCAAATCTTCCAAATTTAGGTCAATACTTGTTTTTTCTACGGTAATTGGGGTTGGTTTAACAATACCTTCAAACGAAGTAGCTTTGAGATTAGTAAATCGCACCGAAGCAGATACCTTATCTGTTTTATTTATAGTTACAGCGTTGTTTACATTTACCGTACTTGATATAACTTTGTAAGATACCTCATTTGAGAGAAATCCAACATTATTCGCAATAACTTTGTAGCCAAGCAAATTCGGTATGCTAATAGATTCATTTCCTTTAGCAGGAATTGTTACCTGTCTGCGGAAAACACTTCCATTGGGTTCTTGAATTTGGTATAACGTTAAGTCTGCATTTATAGGTACGGGTAAGCCGTTGGTAAGTGTAATTTGTAAATTTCCACCGCCGAATGTTACTTCACGATAAAACGTAGAATCATCAACCGTTACGGTTCCTTCTTTTGTTATAGGATCCTGAGCAGGAATTTTTGCAGTGGCAGATCCAACAACCAAGTTAGAAAATGATATTGAATAATCAGTACGGGCTCCAGCTGGTATGGTAACAGCATTACCCCCGGTACCGGGAGTAGAAAATGAGAAGCTTGTTTGAAGCGTATTGGTTACCGTTTTACCTGCAAGATTAAGAGCAATCTCGTTTGATTGAGAACCTGATGTAATAGTTTTTAATGGGGAAAACGTAGTATCAAAAACCGTGGTTCCGTTTGAATTTTTAACTACCATCCTATGGATGTTAAGAGGAATACCATTCTGATTTACAATAATCATTTTCAACAAACCCGAATCAAACGTTGCATTTTCGAATGCTGATATAGGATTCGGATTACTATTTACAGAAACAGGATTGTTTTGAGTGGATGGAACAATAACCGTTTGATTACCTGTAAAAGGAGTCCAATCAGAAATCGCTACAGAACCGCTTACTGTACCGGGGTCGGTAATGGTAATAGCGCCAATTGTTTCTTCTACCTGCGAAACAATAGCATCTAACGTAACATTATCACCTACTAAATACGGTTCAACTCGTTGCGTATCTGAGTAATATACCTTTTGAGTTACGGTATCAATTTTTATCTCTGAGCTTTTTTCAACAAAGTACTTGATATCATAAGATCTGTTCACAAGAGGAACGGTTAAAGTGGTGGGCCATATAAAACCTACTGGTTCTTTGAAATCAACACAAGCTGAAAACAAAAGAGCAGTAGCTAATGGTAGCAGCACAAACAATCGCTTTGCTTTTCTGCTTACTCTTTGCATACGTTCTACCTTTAAATTTATAGAATTGATAATTCTGTAGTAACACTGATTTCGATTAATACAATAAAAACATCATTAAATACAGTACATTCAATTTAACAAGAGACTGTATTAAAAACAAAAAACTGCCGCATCAGATTAGACTAATACGGCAGTTCTTGAATAAAAAAAACTAAAATGTGACCTAATTCACTTTTTCATTTTTTTGAGAAATAAAACCGAACTGTTGCTCTTGATTAAAATCCACTTTAATCTCTCCGAAATGTGCCTCAAACTGTTGTATAGAGTTTTGCAACACACGTAAAAGATTTTTTGCATGAAATGGAGTCATAATCACACGTGCATGAACTTTAGCTTTAGGAACACCCGGCGTTACTCTGGCAAAATCTATAAAGAATTCCGAAGGATTCGTTGAAAGAATTGCCAAGTTCGAATAAAGCCCTTCGGCTTCTTTATCGCTCAACTCAATATTAAGTTGTTGCTGTTGGGGTGCTTGTTCTTCAGCTGGTTTCACTTTTTTTCCTTTTCTACTATCTGTACTGGTCAGCTTTTTGCATAGCATCTTGGGCTTTAGTCAAATCACCAAGAATTGCGTAAACTTTACCAAGTAAATCCCATACGATAGCATCATCCTGTTTTGTTGCCAAATAGACTTCAAATTCAGGAACAGCCATACGATAGAGTTCTTTAATTCTTGGATTTTCCTCAGGTTTTTGCCCGGGTTTTGTATTCTTTTCTGCTTCATCATTTAAAGTAGCAGCCCACTTAACATAAGTAACGGCTAAGTTGTAATGAGCATTTATAAATGTAGGATCTAATTCAAGTGATTTCTTAAACTGTGCAACTGCATTATCAAAATCATTTGCACCGAGTAAAAGCACACCGTAATTGTAGGTATATAATTTGTTACCTGGGTCTTTTTCTACAAGGGCCTTGAATGCATTTGTTGCAACTTCCGACATATTAGCATTTATATACGCTTGTGAAAGGGCAACCAACATATCCGAATTTTCAGGATAGACTTCTGTCCCGGTCTTTAATATTTTAACCGCTTCGGTAAATAAAGCAATTGCTTCAACGCTATCAGCGGGAACTTTGCTGCTTTTGAATTTGCTCATTTGGGTTTCACCCTTGGCATTATAAATCTCGCCTAAGAGTTTGTATCCATCTAGCGCCTTATCTTTTTCCACAATTTTTTTCAACGGAGGAATTGCTAAATCGTAATCACCTTTGTTCAAATAAACAAATGCAAGATTTTTGTAAGTGTCCGATGAATCAGGATTGATTTTTATGCCTTTGTTAAAAGCATCAATTGACTTTGCATAAAAGATATTGGCTGTATCTTTATCTTTTGCCTGGGTAGCTTTGTTAAAGAGTCCAACTCCTTTATTGAAGTAATTACCCCATTGACTGAGCTTATATCCATCAATATCTTTTTTATATGTTGGGGCAATAGCTAAAGATTTATCAAAAGCATCTACCATGTTGTCAACGTCTTCTTTTTCAGCGTAAACAACGCCTAATAAGAAATAGCCCTCTGCGGACTGTGGATTTTTTGCAACTTCAGATTGTAATGAAGCTATTGCTTTGTCGTAATTTTTTTGTTGAATGTATAATCTTGCGCTGGTAATTTCCTGTGAGGCACATTGATACCCTACAAATAGAAAGTGTGCAGCAAACAAGAGTGTAATTACTTTTAGTGAAAAATGTTTCATAACTAAAACTCCTGATACTGGTAATTAATTGGTATTATTTTAAAATTATTGACTTTCTAAGTTAATTATTCTATCTCGGTTTAACAAGAACCAAGTTTGCCCCTTTTATTTCTTTAAAAATATTTAATCCCATCCCTTTGTAATTAACAACTACTGTAATTAACTAAAACAGATAATAAGATTTCGTTTGTTTTTCGCATACTGTTACTCTATTTTTAACAGTTAAAAGGAGTTAAATTTGAATACAGAAGAAATTATCCGTTCAGTACCCAAAGTACTACTACACGACCACCTCGATGGTGGTTTACGCCCACAAACCGTAATAGATCTTGCTAAAGAAATTAATTACGATAAACTACCAACCTCAGATGCAAAAGAATTAGCAGAATGGTTCCACCGAGGCGCAAACAAAGGTAACCTTGTTGAGTATTTACAAGGTTTTGAACATACTTGTGCTGTGATGCAAACTCGCGAACACCTTTATAGAGTTGCTTACGAGATGATTGAAGATATGAAAAACGACGGCGTCGTTTTTGTAGAAACACGATTCGCACCCATATTCCATACCTCAAAAGGGTTATATATGGATGATGCAGTATCTGCTGTTTTAGATGGCCTCGAAGCCGGTAAGCGTGATTTTGGGGTTGGTTACGGACTCATACTCTGCGGAATGCGCAATATGACCAACACACTCGAAATTGCTGAGCTTGCCGTTAATTTCAGAGACCGCGGTGTTGTAGGATTCGACCTCGCCGGTGAAGAAGGCGGTTACCCTCCTAAAAAACACCTCGATGCTTTTCAGTTTATACAACGCTCAAATTTTAACATCACCATTCACGCCGGTGAAGCGTTTGGAAAAGAATCAATTTGGCAAGCCATTCAATGGTGTGGCGCTCATCGTATTGGTCATGGTACCCGTATTATCGAGGACATCACTTTAGATGCTCAAGGTAACATTATTGGCATGGGCGATCTTGCTCAATACATTCTCGATAAACGTATCCCTATCGAAATATGCTTGTTAAGCAATCTCCATACCGGTGCCATAGATGCACTTGCCAACCACCCGTTTGGTGTTCTTTACAAATCAAAGTTCCGTGTTGCTATTAATACCGACGACCGTCTGATGAGCGACACTACAATGACAAAAGAATTTTTAACAGCAATTGAATATTTTAACATCACTTTAGATGATATTGAGAAGATCACCATCAACTCAATGAAATCGTCGTTCCTACACAATCAGGAACGTTTAGATTACATCTACAACATCATTAAACCCGGATATCAAAAAATTCGTGAAAAATTGCTTTCACTCAAAGAAAGGACTTTATGAAGCCAACTCACAAGGGTTTCAACAACTACTCGCTTGAACTCGATAAAAACCAGCGAGTAATTCTCAAACAATTTGTGAATCAGATGTTGCAATCAATTCCCTCAGATGCAAATTATTACCCGGTTGAAAAAGCTTTCTCGGGTATTTATGAAAAACTAAAACTCGAAAACGATAGCACCAAGCTTACAAAAGATGAATTTTTTAAACTTAAGGAAGCTCTTAAAAGGAATATTACTCATCTCGAAAAAGAAATAACCAAAGTATGGTTCTTTAAAAGATGGATCATGAAACCCATGCTCAAGCAATATATTTCAATTTTCAACTCTAATTTTAAGGAGTAAACCATGCAAGAAGCGTTCCGACCCGCGCCTGCACCCATAGGTGAAACGCTGATATGTAAGGGTTGGATTCAAGAAGCGGCTTATAGAATGCTGTTGAACAACTTAGACCCCGATGTGGCAGAGAAACCCGAAGACCTCATCGTTTACGGGGGAAAAGGCAAGGCGGCACGAAACGTAAAAGCTCTTTTAGCAATCCTCGATACCCTGAAGGATTTAGAAGATAACGAAACACTACTAATTCAATCAGGTAAACCGGTTGGGGTTTTTAAAACCCATACCGATGCACCGCGAGTTATTCTTGCAAACTCTCTGTTAGTCCCCCGTTGGGCTAACTGGGAAGAGTTCCGTAGATTAGAAGACTTAGGCCTTACTATGTATGGCCAAATGACTGCAGGTAGCTGGATTTACATCGGCTCCCAAGGCATTGTACAAGGCACGTATGAGACTTTTGCGGAATGCGGAAGAAAATACTTTGGCGGCTCACTTGCCGGAAAAATTGTTCTTACCGCCGGACTTGGTGGAATGGGTGGCGCTCAGCCACTTGCTGCTACTATGAATGATGCAATATTTTTAGGTATTGATGTTGATAGAGCTCGCATAGAAAAACGCCTACAAACCGGTTATATTGACCATGTTACCGATTCTATCCCCGATGCTTTAAAACTCATTAACGATGCAAAACGAGATAATAAAGCAATCTCAGTAGGACTTGTTGGCAATGCAGGAACCATACTCCCGCAACTTTTTGCCGAAGGGTTTAGACCCGACGTTGTAACAGACCAAACTTCTGCCCATGATATGCTCAGCGGCTATGTGCCCGATGAAATCCCCTACGAGGAAGCATTAGAGTTACGCAATTCAAACCCGACTCGTTACATAGAGCTTTCTCGCCTCACACTTCTCAAACACATTAAAGCCATGCTCGATTTCAAGAACAGCGGCTCAGTTGTATTCGATTACGGAAACAATATCCGCGGAGAAGCTGCTGCAAACGGATTTACCCAAGCTTTTGAAATTCCCGGCTTTGTACCTGAATTTATCCGTCCTCTCTTTTGCGATGGAAGTGGTCCTTTCCGGTGGGTTGCTCTATCCGGCGATCCTAGCGACATATACGTTACTGATGAAGCTATTTTGGAAGCTTTACCCAACAACACTTCTTTGCATCGTTGGATAACCATGGCAAGGGAAAAAATACATTTTCAAGGCCTACCGGCACGTATATGCTGGTTGAGCTACGGAGAAAGAGCCCAAATCGGAAAACTCTTTAACCAGTTGGTTGCAGAAAAAAAGGTGAAAGCACCTATAGTTATTGGGCGCGATCATCTTGATTGTGGCTCTGTGGCATCACCCTATCGTGAAACAGAAGGTATGTTAGATGGTAGTGACGCCATAGCAGATTGGCCGATACTAAACGCCTTACTTAATTCAATAGGCGGCGCAAGCTGGGTATCCGTACATCACGGCGGTGGTGTAGGAATTGGTAACTCTATTCACTCAGGTATGGTGATAGTTGCTGATGGAACCCCTGAGGCCGAAAAACGACTCGAGAGAGTTTTAACCTACGACCCCGGTATGGGTATTATTCGTCACGCTGATGCCGGTTACGAACGAGCAATTTCGAACGCAAAGAAACACAGTATTACAATTCCGTTATTACCAAAATTATAAAGGCAATAGTTATGAAAGTTCTAATAGCAGACAAATTCCCCGAATATTATGTAGAGAAAATAAAAGGTTTAGGTCTCGAAGTTTACTACGATGCCAAACTCTCCGAGGAAACACTTCCTGCAGCTGTTAAAGGTTACGATATTCTCATCGTTCGCTCAACGGTTGTTAGCGAGGCCACAGTGCTCGCCTCCGATAAATTAAGTCTTATCATTCGTGCAGGTGCCGGCATAAACACCATTAACATTGCAGCAGCTAATAAACGCGGTATTTATGTTACCAACTGTCCAGGCAAAAACTCAATTGCAGTAGCAGAATTAACTATGGCACTAATAACCGCAATAGATAGAAAAATCCCCGATAACGTCGCAGACTTTAAAGCAGGAAAATGGAACAAGGGTGTGTATTCTAAAGCCGAAGGACTTTACGGTAAAACCTTAGGTATTGTTGGCACCGGTCAAATTGGTCAGGAAGTTATTAACCGCGCATTAAGTTTTGGTATGCGAGTTATTGCATGGAGCCGCTCATTAACTCCCGAAAAAGCTACTGAGCTAGGTGTTGTGCGTGCCTCCGACCTACAAGAATTATTTTCGCTCAGCGACATTGTTTCCGTGCATTTAGCACAAAACTCTGCCACAAAAGGATTAATTAACGCCGGGTTGCTCTCGCTCTTAAAAAAGGGCTCGGTATTCATTAATACCTCCCGTGCAGGAATTGTTGATGAAACTGCTTTAGTTGAGTTGCTAAAGTCAGGAAAAATTTCCGCAGGACTCGATGTCTTCAACAATGAACCTGAAGGAAAAGACGGACAGGTAACCTCCGAACTTTCTTCTTTGCCAAATGTCTATGTTACTCATCATATTGGTGCTTCAACAGAGCAAGCACAAAATGCTGTTGCCGAAGAGACCTACTTGATTATTCACGATTACATTAAACTCGGAAATGTCCGTAACTGGGTAAATCGTTGCCCAACATCAAGCGCAACACACCAACTCATAGTTCGTCACTATGATAAACCTGGTGTTCTCTCTAAAGTGCTTGGATTTTTAAGTGGCGAAGGTATTAACGTTCAAGAAATTGAAAACGTTATTTTTGACGGTCAGGAAACAGCTTGCTGTACAATCAAACTTGAATTGGAACCCTCAGAAGCGGTTATTAACAACTTAAATACACTAAACGATGAAGTGATAGATGTATCGCTGATAAAACTGTAGTATAAAGCTCCCTCATAAATTTCAAACCCCGATTATCTCCATTGAGGTAATCGGGGTTTTGTTTTAATTGATGTGCTTTACTTCAGTAATCTCTTCAACCATACCGTGAAAATACGGTATGCGTAACAATGCTTTCAA
>CALKUG010000205.1 GCA_937996765.1 uncultured Ignavibacteria bacterium | reverse complement strand
ATTTTATGATTCCCTCAGCGGATAGTGCTTATTCGGCATTTATGCCAATGTTTCCTAAGGCAAAAATTGGTAATAATTTTGTAGGAATTACCCCTGATGGTTTCTTTGCAGTAAACGGTGAACGAATCAGGTTTTGGGGAGCCAACCTTGTTGGAAGCGGTGCGTTTCCTGAAAAATCAAAAACAGGTCAAATTGCGGGACATCTGAACAAATTAGGTTTTAATCTGATCAGATTACACCATATGGATAACGGTTGGGGTGGTGCAAGTCTATTTACCTTTGGGCAAAGCACACGAAATATCAATCCAACATATTTAGATAGAATGCATAATCTTATAGCAGCATTAAAGAATCACGGTATCTATACTAATATGAATTTGCATGTTTCTCGCGACTTCCAAGTTTCAGATGGAATTGCCGATGCTGATTCTATCGCTGATTTTGGGAAAGGCGTTACGTTGTTCGATCCCTATTTAATAATGTTGCAAAAGGAATTTGCAAAGAATTTACTTACAACGATCAATCCCTATACAGGACTTTCGCCCGTTAATGACCCCGCTATTGCAATGGTTGAAATAACTAACGAAAACTCCCTTTATATTATGTGGAAAAACGGAAACCTCCGCCATATTAAAGAAGGTGGCACCTTAACGTGGCGACATAAAAGAATGTTGGATACACTCTACCATTCTTATCTTAAAACCAAATACAATTCCGATGCGGAATTACAGCAAGCATGGGGCGGGGCCTCTCAAGCAGGTACAAACAACTTAATTAAAAACGGAGGGTTTGAGCAATCCCCCATAACAACTAACTGGTTTCTCGAAAAATACAGCGGTGCAGAAGGGACAATGGTTTCCGATGTTAATTCCCCTCAAGACGGAGTGCTATCCGGAAAGGTATCGGTAACAAAAACTACCGGCACAGAGTGGCATTTTCAGTTTAATCAAGGCGGAATAACACTTTACAAAGACACCGCATATGTTCTCACCTTTTACGCAAAGTCTTCATTAAACAACGCCAAACTCAATGTCGCTTTTCAACAAATTGCTTCTCCATATGAAGTATATGCTAATTCAAATTATACATTAAGCACAACCTGGAAAAAGTATTCGTTAAGTTTTTCTCCAACTAAAACAATTATTGGGTTAACAAAACTCTTGTACCAATTTGCGAACCAAGTCGCCGATTTTTGGTTTGATGAGGTTTCTCTCACAACAACTTCAGGGAGTGGCTTACTCCCTAATGAGAGCTTGGCATCAGGAAACATTAAACGTCTTGAATTCTCTGAGCATGCTGAATTCACTCAAAAACGAGTTTCAGACCAATCCGAGTTTTATGTAAAAATTCAGGATGATTATTACCGTGAGATGCATTCTTTCCTAAAAGATTCAGTTGGTGTAAAGGTTCCCATGAACTCAACCA
>CALKUG010000204.1 GCA_937996765.1 uncultured Ignavibacteria bacterium | reverse complement strand
GTTTTTCCTGCAGAAGCCCAATACCAAATACTATCCTTGGTAAAGGTACCATAATATTTTTCTATAACTATTTTTCCATTGTGTAGCACTAAAAATGCCTTAGTGTTTTTGTAGTCAAGAAACCCGAAAAGGGTATCTAAACCCTTTGTATTCCAGCCAAGTGATTCAGGAGAAACAGATTCCCAATTACTGCCTGTATTATTAGGTGGAAAGTAAATTGTTTGCGCTGAAAGAATGGTTGAGAGAAAGATGAATAGTGATAATAGTTGGAGTGTTTTCACAAAAAATAGTCCTTATTCTTTTTGTTAAAATAAGGACAAACTTTATACCTCAATAGACTTGATGAATTTTTCTGCGATTTTAAGCTAAAGGCAAAGAAATAGCAGTTTATTAAATGACGGAAAACCTACTAAACGACGGATGTCTCAAACTGAGCATCGTATTCTTATTAAAGAACTAAATCCGCTCTTCCCCATGCGGTGAGTTTCTCTGAAATAAAACTGATGATTTTTTTATGTTCCTCTGCACCATTGCCTGTTACTGTCATAGGTTCACCAAAGGAGATATATACAGTTTTGTTGGGGTCAATTTTGCCTGCTTCCTTCACAACCTTTCCGTTTGCCCAAGCATCCGTGAGAAGAGCGACAGGGATAACTTTTACTCCCGCTTTTTTTGCCAACTTAACACCCAACGAATTAAACTCGGAGGCATTAAAAACATCGCTTCTGGTTTTTTGAGGAAAGATTCCCACTGAAGTGCCCTCGCTTAAACGCTTGGTTCCTTCTTCAAAAACGGTAATTAAATCTTCTTTTGGATTTGTTCTGCCAACAATAATAGGGTGTCGCGCAACACTTACGGGACCAAAAACCGGGTAGGTTGTTAATTCTTCTTTGGTTACAAAAACAACAGGCATTTCGGAACGAATAATACCGGGGAGAACCACGGTTTCTAAAGTACTCATGTGGTTACCAATAAAAACGAAAGGACCCTCCGCTTTGCGAAAACAATCCATTCCTTCAAACTCAAATTTTATACCAACCGACTCTAACGATTCTCTTACATCCACCGATGAATCATACCAGGCAAGCGAATTGTATTTTCCTGCCACGGCTTTTCGGTTTGCTCTTAAAACAATCATGATCATTTTGTAAAAAAAGCGCGGTGTTGCTAAAAACTTGCTACCTAAAGCTTCTTTAGGTGAGCTGTATGTGTCTTTATGTGCAACCGTTTTTGTAAAATTAATGGCTGGCTTTTTGGTACTTATATTATTTGTGTTATCCATAGACTTTAGAATTGTGTTTCACAAAGATACCGCATCAATTCCAATTTTTACAATTCTTTTTCTATAATCTCCCGAACAACAATCCATTCTTTATTAAACTGATTTATTAATGGTTCGAGTATGTATTGAACCTCGGCACTATTTATCTCTATCAATCTTGCTAGCTCTGCTATCTTTTCGAACTTTATAGAAAGAGCTGCACCCTTTATTGTATGGGCAGAATGTTTGAGTTCTTGTGTGTCTCCGCTCGCATAAGCTTTATTCATTGCATCTACATAGGTGCTAAAATTCTTTTGGCAACTCGCCATAAGAATAGAGTAAATCCCCTTATCATCCCCGATACTTTTAATAAATAATTCCTTGTTAAACGAGATTTTCTCCACGGTAAGGTCAACAGGGGTGTTGACTTTACCCGGATCAAAATCGAACAAGTATTTTTTAAAAGTTGCGGCAAGCATATTATACTCTATGGGCTTAGCGAGATAGTCATCCACTCCTGCTGCAAAGCATTTTTCTTTTTCCTCTTGCATTGCACCTGCTGTAAGTGCTACTATTTTAGTATGTCTGCCTGACTTCGCTTCATTATCGCGAATCAATCGAGTGGCAGTTAATCCATCCATTTCGGGCATTTGCACATCCATGAGAACAAGTTGAGGCGAATTGTGTACAAGGAAATCAACTGCTTCAACTCCATTTGTCGCTTCGTATATTACAGCATTAGGAAGTATCTTTGATGTCATGGTATGTGTTAGTACCATATTAATGGAAACATCCTCAACTATGAGAATTGAAAATGGTGAGTATTCAATTGAATCCCTTTTAGCTACTTCAATCTCTTCTTGTACTACTATCTTCTGAATAGGCTTTTTTATTTCTGATTCAAGCTCTTGAAGTAATTCTTTTAGTTCACTCTTTTTGACTGGCTTGAGTAATAAATGTATGCCTTTTGCATCTTTATAGTATTCATGATCCTCAGGAGATTGTGATGAATTAGTGAGTAAAACTATAGGAAGTTTTTCTGCAGAAAAGTTTAGTTTTTCTCTAATAATTTTGGCTGTTGTTAATCCATCCTGAAAAGGCATTCCAAAATCAATAAATACTACATCAAAATTGCCGTTTTCTTTAATCAATTTAAGAGCTTCAGAGGAGGTTTCACATCCTATGGTTACAATATTACAAATATCCAAAGTATGCTGCAATACCATTCGGCTTCGTTCGTTATCATCAACCACCAAAGCTCTCGATATCTTTTTGTCCTTTTTGTCACTGCAGAGTGAACTTTCTGCTGTTTCAAATTCCGTTTCAAAAGAGAAATAGAACGTTGTTCCAAAATCAGGTATGCTTACTAACTCAATTTTACCGCCCATTTTTTCTGCAAGTAAATTTGAGATAATCAGACCTAAGCCTGTTCCTCCGAACTTACGGGTTGTGGAGCTATCTGCTTGAGAGAATGCCTTAAACAATTTGCCTTGATGCTCTTTGGATAAGCCAATGCCTGTATCGCGAACAGCGAAAGATAGATTGCAACGCCTATCATCAATTCGGGTGTAGCTTGCAAGTAGTTCTACTTCCCCCACTTTTGTAAACTTTACAGCATTACCAAGAAGATTAATAAGTATTTGTTTTAATCGTAGGGGGTCAACTACAGCGTAGCGAGGGAGGTCGGGCTGGATATTTAATAATAATTCTAAATTTTTCTCTGCGGCTTGATATTTTATAATATCTGTTGCACTTTCAAGCAATTCAACAATATCAGTCTTAATATGCTCGAGTTCAATTTTTCCCGCCTCAATTTTCGAAAAATCGAGAATATCGTTAATTATGCCCAATAGTGAATGGGCTGAAGTATTTGCGTGTTCAACATACTGTTTTTGAACTTTGGTAAGTGTCGTCTCACGCAACAAATCGGTAAAACCAATAACACCATTAAGAGGGGTACGGATTTCGTGACTCATATTAGCAAGGAACACTGATTTGGCCTTGCTTGCTGATATTGCAGTTTCTTTGGCTAAAATCAGCTCTCGTTCCAGTTTTTTGCGATCGGTGATATCCATAATATAACCGTACCAAATAATGCTTTCGTCTTGTTGCTTTTCAGGCTTAGCTGTTCCATGCAACCAGCGCTCACCGCGCTCGGGTAAAATCACTCGGTATTCATCCTGCCAAAGTGTAAGGTGTTTTGCTGAATACCCAATTTTTTCTACAACCGAATCATAATCCTCGGGATGAATTCGAGAATATACCTTGCTCGCATCCTCTTTTACCTCATCAGGGGTAACTTCATAAATCTCTAATATATGCTCTGAAGTAACAGGGAAACAGCTTCTGCCATCGGGGAAGGCTTGGAATTGATATATTACTCCGGGTACCATTTCAGCAAGTT
>CALKUG010000203.1 GCA_937996765.1 uncultured Ignavibacteria bacterium | reverse complement strand
CAGTAAGCGCAATGTATTTGCTAATAAAATCTATTACTATGTTTTCCATAAAATGTGTTGCCTTTATCATAACCAATCCTTTTGCATCTCATCAAACCATGCCTTGAGCTGCGGCTCAGAGTCAAAGTGTTTTTTCCAAAAGTGAATTAATATTTTTGTTAAACGTAGCTTGCTTGTCACCTAAAGCTGAAAAGAGTTTGGAATCAACCGCTTCAACTTTAACAATTGCTTTTTGCAAAATGCTATAACCCATCTTGGATAGCACCACCTGTTTAGCCCTGGTGTCGGTTTTATGCTCTGAGCGCTCAATAAATCCTTTGCTTTGTAACGAACGAAGAACTTTAGAGACTAACATTTTGTCAATATTGCTTCTGCGGGCGATTTCCACTTGAGTAACAACTTCCGACTGCTTCCCCAACCAAGCAAGAACTGCAATAACTACAAATTGCGTATGTGTCAAATCAAACTCAGCTAATGCGCGATTAATGTTTCTCTGCCACATCATACTCAGTTGCCAAAGCAAAAATCCGGGACTCTCCTCAGGCGACTGAAAGCCAAACTCTATATTCTTTTTCATTGTTTACACCTTCATCAATGAATAGATACAAGAAAAATCCTTTTCGGAAATTTCGAAAAAGCCATATCTAAAGTTATACCCCCAACGGGATTTATTAGTAATAAAATCCAATGAAGGAATCAGTGGCTTAATTTCTACTTCCTTAACTGGTAGATATTCAATATCTATGCGGAACGGACAAAAATCCTCTGACATCTCAAATTGATAAACCAATGAAGAAGAAACTTTACCACACGCCGTAAATTTTTGGTAAGGTGTTGGCTCCGAAAACTTTTCTTTACTCGAGTAATAAAGAATAAAATCTCCCGACTGCATTCTTTTAAGTGGTGCTCCTTTCCCGTGACACGCTTGCGCAAATCCGCCTTTAACACCCGTTAGTACATGATCGCGGGATGCAACTATTACCCAATACTTTGTTCCTCTCATGCCAATACCTTATAATTTATTTGTAGTTGCAAATATAATATACCCAACTACTATAATGCAAATTTTTTTTATTCCATAAGTTCTTTTTGCAGTTTTTTAGGAAGGCTCGCCACAACTAAATCGTAGGAGTTTTTGATCCATTCT
>CALKUG010000202.1 GCA_937996765.1 uncultured Ignavibacteria bacterium | reverse complement strand
ATAAAATTCATAATCTCACCTGCAAGATAACCCCACCGAGAAAATAAATAACAATGGGAAAAAAGGACTCGGGACTCGGGACCCAGGAGTCTGGAAACTGAAGCCAGGAACCAGGGCCAGGAACAATTCCATCAAATTTTGTTATCTTTGCAATCCGGTTTTTGCATTAATAAACAGAATATTCATTGAAACAACGTATAGAATCATTTTTTGACTTCAAATTGCATAACACGTCATTTAAGAATGAGATAGTTGGCGGGGTAACAACATTCTTTACACTCGCGTATGTGATTATACTCAATCCAAAAATACTTTCGGCTGCAGGAATCCCTTTTGATGCTGCAATGGCTGCCTCGGTTTATTCAGCTGTTATAGGAACGCTGATTATGGCGTTTTATGCCAAAAAGCCCTTCGCTATTGCTCCGTTTGTAGGCGAAAATGCCTTTATTTCTTACACAATTTGTAACACACTTGGCTATTCGTGGCAGACTGCCTTAGGCGCAATTTTTATAAGTGGCATAATATTGCTATTGTTAACCGTAACGGGTGTTCGTGAAAAAATTGCTTATGCTATACCCGTACCCATGAAGATTTCGTTTGCAGCGGGTATTGGGTTATTCCTCACATTTGTTGGTTTGCGCGATATAGGCATCATAAAACCTGATGCAGTTTCTTTTGTGAGCATAGCTGCTCCTAACGATTTGGGTATCGTATTAGGCATTATTGGAATCATTGCAACAACCGTTATGTTAATTAAACGAGTACCCGGTGCAATGCTTATTTCAATTATAGGGTTGTTGCTGGCAGGATTGATAACGGGGAAGGTACAAGTACCTGAAACATTTCTTTCGTTACCACCCTCGATTGCTGAAACTCTATTCAAAGTTGATATTGCCGGTGCGTTATCGTTCGAGTTTTTGCCAATTTTTCTCACGCTTTTTATAACAGTGTTTGTGGATACCATTGGAACACTCAGTGCGCTTGCGGTTAAAATTGGTATGGTGGATTCCGATGGGAACCTAAAAGATATTAACAAGCCGTTATTGGCAGATGCTATCACCACCTCGCTTAGCGCATTAATGGGTTCGGTAACCAATGGTGTGTATATTGAATCAGCCACAGGGTACCAGGCAGGAGCACGAACGGGTTTTGCTTCGGTAATAACAGCGGTATTGTTTTTCCTTACACTGTTTTTTGTACCGATTGTGCAAATAATTCCTCCTTTTGCTTACGGTGCAGCCTTAGTGATGGTAGGGTTTTTTATGTTTTCAGCCATCTCCGGACTCAAACTTGAAGATATCACTGAGTCGTTTCCTGTTTTTGCCGTATTATTCACTATGGTTTTTACGTTAAATATAGGAATGGGCATGGCGGCAGGGTTTACGGTGTATCCGCTGCTCAAAACCCTTACCGGAAGATTCACCGAGGTAAAACTTGGTATGTGGATTCTTATGGTTTTATCAGTAGTGTTTTTTATTTTTTACCCGTATTAATATTTTTTTGATATATACTTGAAAGAGATGGATATGATTATCACAACCACACATTCGATTGAAGGCAAACGAGTTGAGACCTATTTAGGCATCGTTACCGGTGAAGCAATTTTAGGTGCAAACATTGTTAAAGATTTTTTTGCAGGAATTCGTGATATCGTTGGTGGCAGAAGTGCATCCTACGAAAAAGAATTGCGCAAAGCAAAAGATATAGCACTTGCTGAATTACAAGACAACGCTCGTGCAATGGGTGCCAATGCGATTATTGGAATTGACCTCGATTACGAAACAATCCACACAGGCAGTATGCTTATGGTTTCCGCAAGCGGAACAGCTGTAATAGTTAAGGATATTTAATGTTAACACCCGGCGAAGAGAATATACCAGAAGAGAAAATTACTGAAGAGCAAGTTCCTGAAGAGAAAACTCTTGAAGTGACTATACCTGAGGATAAAGCTCCTGAAATAAAAGTACCCGAAGTAAAAGTAAGTTTCAAATCGGGTTATTGTTCTATTATTGGTTTGCCAAACTCGGGTAAATCATCGTTGCTTAATGCTATTCTTGGTCAAAAGCTTTCTATCACTACACCAAAGCCGCAGACTACCAGAAAGAATATATTAGGCATACACACCGAGCCCGATCATCAAGTGATTTTTCTTGATACTCCCGGTATTGTGAAGCCCTCCTATTTACTTCAGGAAAAAATGCTCGAGGAAATTGGGGAATCACTCTCTGATGCCGATGTAATTATAATCCTTTATGATATTGATTATGACCCTACATTCGAAAAAGTACACGCTGAAGAACTGATACAAAAGGTTCTCACACATTACACCAAGCCGTTGATAGCAGTGGTGAATAAGATTGATAAAAGCAATCAAGAAGCATTGGTGGCAGCATTAGAATCACTTTCTGCTACCGAAAAATTCAAAGCTGTTATTCCCGTTTCTGCTGCTCACGATGTGAACATTAACGACGTACTGCAAACAGTTATTTCGCACTTG
The DNA here is from genome assembly GCA_937996765.1 of uncultured Ignavibacteria bacterium. Taxonomy (GTDB): domain Bacteria; phylum Bacteroidota; class Ignavibacteria; order Ignavibacteriales; family Ignavibacteriaceae; genus CALKUG01. The sequence goes on along the minus strand of CALKUG010000202.1, from coordinate 3,650 downwards.
CCTGAAGGTCCGCGTTATTACGACGAAGATGTTGTTTCTTCGGAATCTGAACGATTTTTTGTTTCGGAAATTATACGTGAAAAGATATTTGGACTGTTTTCGGACGAAATACCATTCAGCACCGAAGTTGAGATTCAAGAGTTTGTAGAACGTACTAACTCCAAGCACTTTATTTCCGCAGCAATTTATGTTGAACGCGATTCGCAGAAACAGATTCTTATTGGTGCAAAAGGAAAAGCAATCAAAAAGATTGGTGAAAAAGCACGTCCCGATATAGAAGTGTTTTTAGATCACGAAGTGTATCTCGAGTTAATAGTTAAAGTCCGCGATAACTGGCGTACCGACGAAAAAATGCTTAAGAGCTTTGGGTATATCAAGGACGAAGAGTAGATGAATCAACAGCGTTCGCTGGTGATACGTGCCGAGCTTTGGCTTTTGGCAATTACCGTTTTTTGGTCTGCAACTTTTCCCGTCATAAAAAATGCTCTCGGCGATATATCGCCTACAATGTTTTTGGCCATCAGGTTTTCGATTGCCACACTCGTTCTATTACCATTTACGTATAAAACCCTCCGCAATCTTAACGCTCAGAGCTTCCGCGATAGCGGCTGGCTTACACTCACTTATTTTTTAGGTTTTATACTCCAAATCATAGGACTGCAATACACGTCGGCTACTAAGTCGGCATTTATTACAGGCACTTTTGTAGTGCTTACCCCATTTTTTCAGGCAGTGATTGAAAAAAGAATGCCTGATCGAGGGAGCTTGATAGGTGTTTTTATGGTTTTTATTGGGATTCTTCTCTTAGCTGGGCAACATAACGGAATAACAGGGTTTCTCTCGGAACTTGGCGGCAGTTTTAACATTGGAGATTTTTTAACCTTTCTCTGTGCGGTGTTTTATTCCATTTATATAGTGCAAATGGACATGATTAGCCATAAATATGATGTTAAATTTTTAACACTTATGCAATTGATGTTAACCGCCGCGCTTGCAATTGGCAGTGCCATAGTTTTGCCTGTTGTTGGTTTGGGAACAACAGTATTTAATCCTACAACTGCTGTAATTGCTGCATTGCTTTATACCGCATTATTTGCCTCGATACTCACTACATTTATTCAAACCAGGTTTCAGAAATATACAACTCCTACAAAAGCGGGTATTATATTTTCATTTGAGCCCATCTTTGCTACTATCCTTGCGGTTGCATTCTTTAGCGAGACTATTACCCCAATCGGGGTAGCAGGCGGCGTGCTGATTTTTGCGGGAATACTTACCTCAGAATTGGTTAAATAATAAAATAAAGTTCACAAAACACTTAATTTTAGGGAACACAAACAACAAGAGCTCTGTTAACTATACTATAAAGTACAGATTTTAATTAAAATCTTGACTGTATAGTATAGATTAAGTAATTTTGATAACACGATTATAGTTTTTTTGAGAATCGGAAGCATGAGCACAACAGAAGTTAATGACATAGAACAGTTAGCGAATCAGGAATACAAATACGGATTCGTAACCGACATAGAAAGCGATACACTACCACGTGGATTAAGCGAAGACGTTGTTCGGGTAATTTCCAAGAAAAAAAATGAACCTGAATGGATGACCGAATGGCGGTTAAAAGCATTCAGAATTTGGCAAAAAATGGAATCCCCCACTTGGCCTAACGTTCATTATCCGCAAATTGATTTTCAGGACATAAGCTATTACTCGGCTCCAAAAAATGCTCCCAAATACAAAAGTATTGAAGAAGTTGACCCTGAAATTTTAGCAACATTCGAGAAATTGGGAATACCCCTTCAAGAACGCATGATTTTGGCTGGTGTTGCAGTTGATGCAGTGTTCGATTCAATTTCTGTTGCTACCACATTTAAAGAAAAATTGAAGGAAATGGGAGTGATTTTTCTCCCGATTTCTGAAGCAATTCAAGAATACCCCGACCTCGTAAAAAAATACCTTGGTTCGGTAGTGCCCCCCAGCGATAATTTCTACTCAGCACTCAACAGTGCTGTATTTAGCGATGGTTCGTTTGTTTACATACCCAAGGGTGTTCGTTGCCCGATGGAGCTTTCGACCTATTTCAGAATTAACGAAAGAAATACTGGGCAGTTCGAAAGAACTCTCATCGTTGCAGATGATGCAAGCTATGTGAGTTACCTCGAAGGTTGTACAGCCCCGATGCGTGACGAAAATCAATTGCACGCCGCAGTTGTAGAACTTGTTGCAATGGATAACGCGGAAATTAAATATTCCACAATTCAGAACTGGTATGCAGGCGATAAAAACGGCAAGGGTGGTATTTACAACTTTGTTACCAAGCGTGGAGCTTGCAAAGGTATAAATTCAAAAATATCATGGACCCAGGTTGAAACGGGCTCTGCAATTACCTGGAAATACCCAAGTTGTATTTTGCAAGGCGAAAACTCAATAGGTGAGTTTTACTCAGTTGCAGTAACCAACAATATGCAACAAGCAGATACCGGTACAAAGATGATTCACATCGGAAAAAATACCCGCAGTACCATTGTATCTAAAGGTATTTCGGCGGGATTGAGTAATAATACCTATCGCGGACTTGTGCGTGTTGGCAAAAATGCCGCTAATGCACGTAATTTTTCGCAGTGTGATTCGCTACTGATTGGCGATAAATGTGGGGCTCATACGTTCCCTTATTTAGAAATTCAAAACAAAACTGCAATTGTTGAACACGAAGCTACAACCTCTAAAATTGGTGAAGATCAGATATTTTATCTGAACCAAAGAGGTTTAAGTAACGAAGACGCCGTTAATATGATCGTAAACGGTTATTGTAAAGAAGTGTTCAAAGAACTACCTATGGAGTTTGCCGTTGAAGCACAAAAGCTCCTCAGTGTTAGTCTTGAAGGCAGTGTTGGTTAATAGTTATTAGAAAGCAAAAGGAAAAACATGTTACAGATTAAGAATTTACGTGTTGCCATTGATGGCAGAGAAATTTTAAAGGGAATTAACCTTTCAGTTAATAAAGGTGAGATTCATGCAATAATGGGACCCAATGGTTCAGGGAAAAGCACTCTGGCGAGCATTCTTGCCGGTAGAGATGGTTACGAAATTCTCGAAGGTGAAATTAAGTTTGAAGGTAACGATTTACTTGAAATGCCTGCAGAAGATAGAGCCCGTGCGGGTCTGTTTTTAGCGTTCCAGTACCCCGTTGAAATTCCCGGTGTTTCCAATGTAAACTTGCTCAAAAACGCCTTAAATGAGATTAGAAAGTATCGCGGACTCGACCCCCTTGATGCACTGGAATTTTTGCAAATGGTGAAAGCCAAAACAAAAGTTGTTGAATTGAAAGATGACCTACTCCATAGGTCAGTAAACGAAGGTTTTTCAGGCGGCGAGAAGAAGAGAAACGAAATATTCCAAATGGCTGTGTTAGAGCCAAAGTTGGCTATATTGGATGAAACAGATTCAGGTCTTGATATTGACGCATTACGTATTGTTGCTACAGGAGTAAACTCTCTTCGCTCCCCTGAAAACTCGGCCATTGTTATTACCCACTATCAACGTTTGCTCGATTATATTGTTCCGGATTTTGTGCACGTGTTAGCAGATGGACGTATCATTCGTTCAGGCGATAAATCCTTAGCATTAGAGCTTGAAGAAAAAGG
>CALKUG010000201.1 GCA_937996765.1 uncultured Ignavibacteria bacterium | reverse complement strand
GAGTGTTTTACAGGTGACATCATGCACTCGCTTCGTTGCGACTGTCACGACCAACTGAACGCGGCACTCGAAATGATTGGGAAAGCAGAAGCCGGAGTTTTGGTTTATATGCGCCAAGAAGGCAGAGGAATTGGGCTGCTTAATAAATTAAAAGCGTATGCTCTGCAGGATAAAGGCAGAGATACTGTTGAGGCAAATGAAGACCTCGGGTTTAAAGCCGATTTACGTGATTACGGAATTGGTGCTCAGATTTTGCTTAATCTTGGGGTGAGGAAAATTAAATTGCTTACCAACAATCCTAAAAAAATTGTAGGTCTTAAGGGTTACGGTTTAGAGGTGGTTGAAAGAATGCCGATTGAAATTGAACCTAATAGCAATAATCTACGATATCTATCAACAAAACGTGATAAATTGGGACATTTTATTTTAGACTCACACAAGTAATTGTGCGGCAGTAAAAAGTTTTTCTTCGTTAAACTGATTTGCGATAAACTGCACACCAATGGGCAATCCCGCTGCATCGGTTCCCACCGGAACACTAATACCGGGCACACCCGCCAAATTAGCTGATGTTGTGTAGATATCACTTAAATACATTTCCAAGGGGTTATCCGATTTTTCACCTATTGCAAAAGCAGTAAAGGGTGAAGTTGGGGTGAGTAACACATCCACCTGCTCGAAACACTTGAAAAAATCCTGCTGAATAATTCTACGCACCTTTTGAGCTTTTTTATAATAGGCATCGTAGTAACCTGAAGAGAGCACATACGTACCCAGCATTATCCTGCGTTTTACTTCCTTACCAAAGCCCTCACTGCGTGTTGAGGTGTACATTTCAGCTAACGAACCTGCTTTTTCGCTTCTATAACCGTACTTCACACCATCGAATCGCGCTAAATTAGAAGAGGCCTCGGCGGTAGTGAGAATATAATAGGTTGCAATAGAAAACTCAGTATGAGGTAAAGATACTTCGAGTATTTCACATCCTTTGGATTTCAAAATCTCTATTGCCGCATCAATTTTTTCTTTAACCTCGGGATTGAGTCCTTCACCAAAATACTCTTTTGGGAGTCCAATTTTTAAGGGTTGAGATTGGGAAAGTTGTGCAAGGTAATCTGCAACAGGAGCTTCGGAACACGTCGAATCTTTTTCATCGTTGCCTGCCATAACGCTTAATAACAAAGCGGAATCTTCAGCAGATTGTGTAAAAGTCCCGATTGAGTCAAAAGAGGATGCAAAAGCAGTAAGTCCGTAACGCGAAACTCTTCCGTAGGTTGGTTTTAAACCGTAAATACCCGTAAAAGAGGCGGGTTGCCTAATAGAGCCACCCGTATCGGTACCAAGTGCTGCATCGCAGAGTCCCGCGGCAACAGCAACCGCCGAGCCGCCGCTTGAACCTCCCGGAACGCGTGTAGTATCTATGGGGTTTTTAACAGGACCGTAAAACGAATTCTCGTTAGAGGAGCCCATCGCAAATTCATCGCAGTTGGTTCTGCCAATAATTATTGCATCTTCATCTAAGAGTCGTTGTACCGCCGTTGCGGTATAGAGAGCGGTAAACCCTT
>CALKUG010000200.1 GCA_937996765.1 uncultured Ignavibacteria bacterium | reverse complement strand
TGGAAATCCCTATCTGAAAATGCTATATCATACCCGTACGCGAGTTTATAAAATTCCTTATTTGTCATGGTATCGGTTCTTTTGTTAAAAGTTTCACACAAAATTAGTTATTAGCCGTGAACAGACAAAGGTAAAGTCACCTTACAAAAGATTTTTTATGTTAAAAACTGCTACAATTAGTATGTTTAAATTTGCACATTTTTCAATTTTCGGAGTTCACCTTGAACGTAGTAACAGATGCCATTAATGCAATTCGTTTTTTAAGTATAGACGCAGTAGAAAAAGCTAAATCAGGCCACCCGGGTATGCCTATGGGTTGCGCACCAATAGTCTATCAACTCTACACGCAGACTATGAATTATAACCCCACAGACCCCCATTGGCTTAACCGCGATAGGTTTGTACTTTCTGCCGGACACGGCTCAATGCTTCTCTACAGCATTTTGCACCTCGCAGGGTTCGATGTTACTATGGATGACCTAAAAAACTTTAGACAGTGGGGCAGCAAAACCCCCGGACACCCTGAGTATAAGCATACCCCCGGTGTTGAAACTACAACAGGGCCTTTAGGTCAAGGTATTGCAAATGCTGTAGGACTTGCCTTAGCACAGGCACACCTTGCTTCGCGTTTTAATAAGCCGGATTTTAGCATTATTGACCATTACATTTATGGTATTTGCTCCGATGGGGATTTGATGGAAGGAGTTTCTCACGAATCTGCTTCTTTAGCAGGTCATCTTAAACTTGATAAACTTATTTTCTTTTACGATAACAACAAGATTTCCATTGACGGAAAAACAGATGTTTCTTTTTCCGAAAACATTGCACAACGTTTTCAGGCTTATGGATGGTTTACTACAGTTGTTACTGATGTTAATGATCTTACTTCACTTGAATCTGCTATTAAAGAAAGCAAAAAAAGCGGTAAACCATCGCTCATAATTACAACCACCCATATTGGTTATGGCTCACCAAAGAAGCAGGACACTTCTTCTGCTCATGGTTCTCCTCTGGGATCAGATGAGGTTGTTGCTACTCGTATCAATCTCGGTTGGGATTATCCTCCTTTCGAAATTCCCGCTTCAGTTTATGAACATTATAATTCTGCGCGTGAGCATTTATTTGAACACTATCAACGTTGGCAAGAACTTTTTACTGAATACTCTAAAACCTTTCCCAACGAAGCTCAAGAGTTACGAACACTGTTAGACAATCCTATTGAGAAACTCAATTCAGTTGAATTCCCTATTTTCCCAGCCGGTAATAAATTGGCCACACGCCAGGCTTCGCAAACGGTAATAAATGCTATTTCACCCACTCTTACCAATTTTATAGGTGGTTCTGCCGATTTAACTCATTCCAACCTCACCTATCAAAAAGGTGCGGGAGATTTTTCCTCTACAGATTATGCAGGAAGAAATCTCTTTTTTGGTGTGCGCGAACACGGTATGGGAGCTTTATGTAACGGCATGGCTATTTACGGCGGACTTATTCCTTATTGTGCCACGTTTTTGATGTTCGCTGATTATATGCGTCCTACAATACGACTTGCAGGGCTAATGAAATTGCAAGTACTTTATGTGTTTACTCACGATAGTATCGGACTTGGTGAAGATGGGCCAACCCACCAACCCATTGAGCATTATGCTGCACTTCGTTCAATTCCAAATCTAACCGTTATTCGTCCTGCGGATGCAAACGAAACTTCGTATGCTTATAAAGCTGCGTTAGCAAACACTACTGGGCCAACCGCACTACTCTTAACCCGGCAAGGCTTACCGGTTTACGATAGAACACAGTTTGCACCTGCCGAAGGTTTGTTAAAGGGTGCTTATGTTTTGAATCCGGAGGTAAACAACTTTAAGGCAATTATATTGGCAAGTGGTTCTGAGGTAGAGATGGCTCTTTCCGCTTCTGACGAATTGGCAAAAGAAGGCATAGTTACCCGGGTTGTAAGTTTCCCATCATGGGAGATTTTTGAACAGCAAAGTGAAGAATATAAAGAATCTGTTTTCCCCGCAGATTGTTCAGCCCGCGTTTCTGTTGAAATGGGTATTTCACAAGGATGGACAAAGTACACAGGTTCAAAAGGAAAAAATCTCTCTATTGAAACCTTTGGTGCAAGTGCCCCTTATGAAGTTATTCTCGAAAACTACGGTTTCACTACAAAGAAACTTGTGGAATTAGTTAAGTCGGTAGTATCCATTTAACACCCCTTTAAAACAACTGTGCGGAACGTTTATTGTTCCGCACAGCTTTGATTTCTATTTTTTTGTGGTCGCTCGTAACATA
>CALKUG010000199.1 GCA_937996765.1 uncultured Ignavibacteria bacterium | reverse complement strand
GCCACACTTGAAAGTACATTCAAACTACACACCATAGGCTCCGTAACAGTACCCTACCAATATGGTCACCCAGTTCCCTCTTATGAAAAACAGAACCGTCTTACGGTTTCTCTTGCCGGTAATTGGAAAAAAGAGCGATTTGTGGCCGATGACCTCGTAACCCTCGCACGGCGAGATGCAACCGGTTTCAACAATTTAATTCAAGAAGCAGCAGGCCGTCATCTCACTTCGTATGATGTAACTACTTGGAGTTCAAAATCCATCCCTTCGGTTGAAAACACTATGAACGATTATCCCAAAGTACCTGAATTTTATGAAGATGGAGTTTGGTATAGGTATGAGTTCGATGGCACCTCGGCAATGGCGGAAAAATACGCTAAGCTAATGTTCTATTCAGTAAACTATGTTGCCGATGTTTGGTTGAACGATATGTATCTCGGATGGCATGAAGGTGGTTATACTCCCTTTGCTTTCGATGTAAGTGAAGTGATTAAATCAACCGGGAAAAACATTTTGGTTGTGAGAGTAGATAACCCAAAATGGGGTACAAGAATAGATATTGTTCCTTACGCCAAATGTGATTGGTTTAATTACACAGGTATTATTCATGACGTTTATTTAGAGTTTTCTGATAAACTCTCCATTAGTAGAGCAAATATTACTCCTCTCGATACCGAAGGGAGAATCAAAATACAGGCAGTAGTAAACAATAAAAATACCTCCTCAAAATCTGTAAAAGTTAAGTTAGAAATTTTTGAAGCTGCCATTAATAGTGGCAATATAGCAACTGAAAACTCCTACGAATTAATCGGCAACAATGTGACTTATTCCGGTTCACAGGAATATACGGTACAAATACCTACTGACAGTGCTGGAGTATTAACAACTGATATTCACATTCAGAACCCCAAACTCTGGACGCCAAAAGAGCCATCTCTCTACATAGCAAAGCTTACCACTTATGACGGAGAGAAAAAAGTGGATGAATTTAGCACTCAATTTGGTATCAGAAAAGTTGAGCTTAATGGCGACCAGATTACTTGGAATGGCAAGCCGATTTTCTTTACCGGTACTGCAAGACACGAAGATCATCCAAGTTTTGGAAGAAGTTTACCAAAAGATAGCATGTACCAGGATTTACTTAAAGTTAAAGCCGTTAATGCCAATATGTTGCGCACTGCTCATTACCCCAATCATCCTTACACCTATTTATTGTCTGACAGACTTGGATTGGCCATTAATGAAGAAATCCCCGTATGGTGGTTTAACGATGCACTTGCATGGTCGTTACAAAATTCTGCACGTAATATTCACACACAGATGTTCCGCGAAATGGTATATAGGGATTTTAACCGTCCTTCAATTTTCCTCTGGAGTTTAACCAATGAAAGTAAAGAAACTCCTAACAGGAAAAAATTTATTAATGCCATTAAAACAGAGTTAAATGCTAATTATAAAGACGGAAGACTTATAACACAGTCAGCTGCTGCAGATAACCCCGGAGCAGAGGATGACTCCCAAACTGCTTGTGATGTAATGGGTTGGACTATGTATTATGGAATCTTCTATGGCACGGATTATTTTAACGATACTAAATACTTTTTAGTAGATGCCAATATAGCACATCCAAATAAACCAGTACTAAATACCGAATTTGGAATGTGGAGCGCTGAAGATAATTCCACCGTTAATGCCCAGGTAAAAACCTTTAACGAAACTTTTAATGCCCTCAAATTTAGAGCACCAATGAATGCTGACGGAAGTTATAACCGTGCCGGATTTTTAATGGGTGTGACTTGGTGGTGTATTTTTGATTGGTACACAGCTGTTCTACCGAATGGTTTTAACAGCTTTGGGCTGTATAATATGCAACGAACAATTGAAAAACCTGTTGCGTCACACCTTAAAACGGCCTACCTCCCTTACTTTAAGGCTGGGGGATTAGCAACCGCCACAGAGGAGGAAATAGAACTCCCAACCTCCTTTAACTTAGAGCAAAACTACCCAAATCCGTTTAATCCTAACACAATAATCTCCTTTAGTTTACCAGAGAATTCGACAGTAAGTCTATTAATTTACAACCAGTTAGGGGAGAAGTTGATTGAGTTAGCAAATGGTGAATATGAGGCCGGGAATCATAAAGTAGAATTTGTTGCCCCCTCTAATTTGAGTTCGGGGATCTATTTTTATAAGTTGGTTACTTCCAATAGCACTATCACCAAAAAGATGGTACTGTTAAAGTAAGAGCTTACGTCACTCACGAATTCTTTTTATAATATTTGTTAAAATCTTTAAAGAGGCCGTTTTGAACACGGCCTCTTTTATTATAATAATAATGATCTATTATTAACCTGATAAACAGCTTATCCTTTAATCTTAAAAACACGCAATAGAAGCTAAAATAGCAACAATTTTTGGTTGGCATATTTTATGCAGTAAAAGGAAATCAAAATTTGGGTTTTATTTGCAGTTGAATTTTACCATTGACGATAGTTTAGTACTCATTCTCTACCTCCTAATAACAGTAGGTATTGGATTTTACTATTCAAAGGGCGACGAGAAAACCTTAGAAGGTTACTTTCTCGGAAATCGCAGCTTTGGTTGGTTCTCAATTGGTCTCGCCATTTTTGCCACAAATATTTCAAGTGAACATTTTATAGGATTAGCCGGATCGGGTGCGAGTAGGGGTCTTGCTGTAGGTCAATTTGAACTCATGGCAATATTTACCTTAGTGCTACTCGGTTGGTTTTTTGCCCCAATCTATCATAATTCAGGAGTGTTAACAGTCCCTGAATTCATGGAAAAAAGATTTGATGCGAGAATTAGGAAAGTTTTAGCAATCTTCTCAATAGTGCTCTACATTTTTACAAAAATTACTCTTTCATTGGTAGCAGGGGGTTTTTTATTTAATATCCTCTTTGGCATAAGCATTTATAATTCAGCTATACTTTTGGTTCTTATCACCGGTATTTACACAATAATCGGTGGGATGAGAGCAATAGTCAAAACTCAAATTTTTCAAGCAATTGTTCTTATAGTTGCTGCAACAGTTATGACTATTTACAGTTTGAGTGCAGCAGGAGGTATTTCGGGAATTACTTCAAATCTTTCATCTGACTATTTCACAATGTTCAAGCCCATAAACGATCCCGATTATCCTTGGACGGGAATAGTATTTGGTGCTCCCATTGTTGCGTTTTGGTATTGGTGCACCGATCAATACATGGTACAGAAAACAATGGCTGCGCGTTCAATAGATCAATCGAGAAAAGGGACGCTTTTTGCCGCCGTTTTAAAGATACTTCCCATATTCATTTTAGTAGTACCCGGTCTTGCCGCAAAATCAATCAATCCTGCGGTTAATGGGGATAATGCATTCCCGTTTTTAATGATGAGCAACATACTACCAGTTGGAATAAAGGGATTAGTAATAGCCGGAGTTTTGGCAGCTGTTATGTCATCACTTGCGGCTTCATTCAACAGTGTAGCAGCACTATTTACTAACGATATTTACAAGACATTTAATCCTGAAGCAAGTGAGCGTAAACTTGTATTGATAGGGCGGCTCGCATCACTTACTGTAGTTATTATAGCAATATTATTAGTTCCCATGACCAAGCTCGTGAACTCAGAAATGTATATCTATCTTCAGAGTTTGCAGGCTTATGTAGCAGCATCGGTTACGGCAATATTTTTATTGGGATTTTTTGTTCAGAGTATTTCCTCTCGTGCAGTTTTTTATAGTTTTATAATCGGTGAGTCTATTGGATTAGGGCGTTTTGCACTTGATATGCTCAGACTTTCGGACACTCAATTGCCTTACGTTTTCGCCATGATAGCCGAAATCAATTTTTTACATTTTTCAATCATTCTCTTTATGGCAACCGTTGTGATGCTTTATGGATTTAGTTTTGCATTTAAGGATGTTGTTAAGAAAACAACTGACACACCATTAACAATCCCAAGCTTCCATAGAGTAAATAAATTTTCCCTGAATATGAGAGGTGAGTTAACC